>NZ_JAGGPD010000269.1 GCF_018613995.1 Microbacterium sp. ISL-103
ACCGGCGAGGGCGAGCGCTCACGATTCAGCGGCTCGAAGGACGTGTCGTTCGTGCGGCTCCGCCCGGAGCTGGTGCTGGAGGTGCGCTACGACCAGCTCGAAGGAGCACGGTTCCGCCACACCGTGCAGTTCGAGCGCTGGCGCCCTGACCGCGAGGCGCGGTCGTGCACCTACGACCAGCTCGACACCGTCGCCGGGTACGACCTCGCGGATGTGATCGGCTGAGGCTCAGTCCTCGACCGGGTCGCCGTTCTCGTCCCAGTTCGCCGCCACCTTCTTGCTCGGCTGCACCCGGGGCGGCTCACCGGGCATCTTGGGGAACTCCGGGGGGAACGACAGCTCCCCCAGCCCCGCCTCGACGTCGCGCTCCCACCACTCCAGCAGCGTGTCGATGCGTCCTCTTCGCTGTTGAGCGCCCGCCCACGGATCGCCGACATCGTCGAGCCGCTGGGGGATGCTGCGCACCGTGAAGGTCGCAGGATCGAGACCGTCGAGCTCTTCCCAGTGCACAGGCGTCGACACCGTCGCCCCGGGAAGGGCGCGCGGACTGTAGGCGCCGGCCATCGTGCGGTCGCGGTTCGCCTGGTTGAAGTCGATGAAGATGCGCTCCCCCCGCTCTTCCTTCCACCAGTTCATCGTCACCTGCTCGGGCATCCGTCGCTCCAGCTCCCGGCCCGCGGCGATCACGGCGTGACGGACGTCGAGGAACTCGTGAGTGGGCTCGATGGGCGCGAACACGTGGAGGCCGCGATTGCCGCTCGTCTTCACGAACGCGTCGAGCCCGACGTCCTTCAGCACCTCTCTGAGCGCATGCGCAGCGGGGATCGCATCGGAGAATCCCGTACCCGGCTGCGGGTCGAGGTCGATGCGCAGCTCGACCGGGTTGTCGGAGTCGGTCGCCAGAGACGCCCAGGGATGGAACACGATCGTGTTCATCTGCACGGCCCAGACGATGGCGCTCGGGCGGTTCAGCACGATCTGCGGATGCCGTCGGCCGCTGTTGTACGTCACCGTCACCGCGTCGACGTAGTCGGGCGTGCCCTTGGGAGGATTCTTCGAGAAGAAACCCTCGCTGCCCACGCCGTCGCGGAATCGTTCGAGAGAGACCGGCCTGTTGCCGTTCGCCTCGAGGAACGGGGCACTCACCCGCTGGAAGTACTCGGCGAGCTCCGCCTTCGTGATGCCGTCTTGCGGCCACACGACGCGGGTGGGACTGGAGAGCACGACCTCTCGCTCGCCGTCGGGATCGATGACGGTCAGGGGCACGCGTTCTGAGGCCATGCTCTGACCCTAGAGTCCGCGCCAGAGCTGCGGAACCCCTCAGTCCCCGAGGTCGACGGCCATGATGAGCACCGAGCTGAGCGCGTCGCGCTCGACCAGCATGCTCGGCCCTGCCGGGTCGATGACGACCCCGGCCATGTCGACGTGGCTCGAGAGCAGCTTGGCGAGCTGCATCGGCTCGAAGGGCAGCGGACGATCGCCGCGACCGAGTGCCAGCACCTCGAGGGGATGCGAGAACAGCTGCAGGAACCGCTTGCCTTCGGGCGTCTGCGCTTCGGCGATGCCGACCTGTCCGCTGCTGTTGCCCTCGTTGACGGCGACCCACATGCGCTTGACGGCGAGCGCCTCGCCGAGCTTCGACGCGGTGTCCTGATCGCGGGGCGCCGCCAGGATCGACTTCACGGTCATGTCGACATCGGCCTGCTCGAGCGCCTTCTGCAGCAGCTCGGTCGGGAAGACCACCCGGCGGGGCGCCGAGGCGTTGTCGACGATGAGACCGGCGAAGTCTCCCGACACCACCTGCTGCAGCACCGAGGTGACAGGCTGGGCGACCGCCGACGTCGCGGTCGGATCCTTCTCGAGCTGCACGGAATCGCGCACGGCAGCGGCCGAGCTGAACGCGAGCATGAACTGTCGGTCGCCGTCACGCACCACGGCGACCGCCAGGGGCTTGCCCTCGCTGATCTGGGCGCGCGCGTCGCCGTTCACGCGGATGTACAGGTGCCCCTGCAGGGCCTGGCGCAGCACGCCGAGGAGCTGCTCGTTCGTCGCTCCCTGCTCGACCTCTTTGAGAGACTCGCGCAGCAGGACGTTGTCCTTCATGCCGGGGACCGTCTCGGTCTGCTCGGGCGGCTGCACGGAGGCCAGCGGAAGGCGACGTTCGGGCTCCGGTGCGGGGGCTGCGGGTGCAGCCGGTGCCGCAGGAGCCGACGAGGTCGTCTGCGCGGGGGCGGCGTCTGCGGCCGACGGGTCGGGAAGCGAGACCTCGGGCCCTGCCTCTGCACCGACGCCGCGGAAGGCCTGCACCGAGATGCCGATGGTCGGTGCGACCTCCGGGGCTTCGGCTGCATCGTCCGTGCCGGAGGGAGCCCCGGCGCCGGAGGTCGCGACGCCGTCGGCGGTGGCATCCGAGACGGACCCGGCCTCGACGGCGGTCTCGTTCGTCTCTGTCTGGTCGGCGACAGCGTCGTCAGCGGACTTCTTGCGGCGGGAGAACAGGGCCATATCAGCCAGCCTAACCCGCGAAGCCGCTAGATCTTCTCGATCGGCGCGACCTTGATCAACAGCTTCTTCTGCCCCGCCGAATCGAAGCGCACATGGGCGATGCGCTTCGCGCCCTCGCCCGTGATCGCATCGACGCGCCCCTCGCCGAAGTCGGAGTGACGGATGCGGTCGCCCGCAGCGAGCTCGAGATCGCCGTTGTCGCGCATCTTCGCGGTGACCCGATTGGGGAACTTGTCCATCGCGGTCGAGAGCGGCTTGAGCGAGTCTCTGCCAGGAAGCTGCTTGACGGCGAAGCGATCGCCCGATCCGGAGCCGCCGAATCCGCCGGCCCGACGGGCGTTGAGCGCACGCGACTGCATTCCTCCGCGCGAGTTGACGTCTCCGGGCGACTGCCGCCAGTCGATGAGACCCGCGGGGATCTCCTGCAGGAAGCGGCTCGGCATGGCGACCGAGACCTCGCCGAACTGCGCCCTGGTCATCGCGAGGGAGAGGTGCAGGCGCTTGCGCGCACGGGTGATGCCGACGTAGAAGAGACGACGCTCTTCTTGCGGGCCGCCCGGCTCCCCGGCCGAGATGCGGTGCGGGATCAGGTCTTCCTCGACGCCGGTCACGAAGACGGCGTCATACTCGAGCCCCTTCGCGGTGTGCATCGTCATCAGCGACACCGACCCGGACTCGTCGTCGAGGTCGTCGGCATCCGAGACGAGCGCGACCTCGGTGAGGAAGTCGACGATCGTGCCGTCGGGGTTGTTCCTGGCGAAGTCGCGCGCCACGGCCACGAACTCGTCGAGGTTCTCGACCCTGGCCTCGTCTTGAGGGTCGCGGCTGGCGCGGAGCGCGTCGAGATAGCCGCTCTTCGACAGCAGCACGCCCAGGCCGTCGGCGACGGTGGTCGGCGCGGGCACCTCTCCCGAGGCCGGCAGCATGATCTCGGTGGCCTCGGAGAGCACAGCGTCGAGCTGCGCGATGCCTGCCTGGATCTTCGGACCGAAGCCGAGCTCGCCCGGCACCGACAGCGCCTGACGGAAGGTGATGCCGTGCTCTTCTGCGAACCGGGCGATGGCCGTCTCGGTGACGTCGCCGATACCCCGCCTGGGCTTGTTGAGGATGCGGCGGACCGCCATCTCGTCTGCGGGGTTCGCGACGGCGACCAGGTACGCCAGCGCGTCTTTGATCTCGGCGCGCTCGTAGAACTTCGTGCCGCCCATGATCTTGTAGGGCACGGCCGATCGGATGAAGATCTCTTCCAGCGCACGCGACTGCGAGTTGGTGCGATAGAAGACCGCCATCTCGGAGTACGGCATGCCGGAGCGGCGCAGGGCCTCGACCTCGTCGGCGACGAACTGGGCCTCGTCGTGCTGCGAGTATCCGGTGAAGCCGACGATCATGTCGCCGTCGCCCTTGTCGCTCCAGAGCTTCTTGTCTTTGCGGTCGAAGTTGTTGCCGATCACGGCGTTCGCCGCCGACAGGATGTTCTGCGTCGACCGGTAGTTCTGCTCGAGCAGCACGACCCGTGCCCCCGGGAAGTCGCGTTCGAACTCGCTGATGTTGCGGATGTCGGCGCCGCGGAACGCGTAGATCGACTGGTCGGAGTCGCCCACGACCGTGAGAGACGCCCCCTCGAGCTCGGGGGTGGTCTCAGGTTCGAAGATCATCATGCCGTTCGAGGCATACGGGTCGGGCGAATCGCCCGAGACCGGCCTCGTCAGCTCGTGGATGAGCGCGTATTGAGCGTGGTTCGTGTCCTGGTACTCGTCGACCAGGACGTGCCGGAAGCGGCGTCGGTAGGTGTCTGCGACCTGCGGGAACGCGCGGAACAGATAGACCGTCTGGCCGATCAGGTCGTCGAAGTCGAACGCGTTCGCCTTCTGCAGCTGACGCTGATAGGCGGCGAAGAGCTCGACGAAGATCCGCTCGGCCGGATCCGACATGTTCGCCTGCCTGGCGTAGGCATCGGCATCCGACAGCTCGTTCTTGAGCTTCGAGATGCGGGACTGCACGGATGCCGGGGTCAGGCCGTAGGCGTCGGCCTCGTGCTCTTTGACGAGCCGCTTGATGAGCGCGCGGGAGTCGCCGGAGTCGTAGATGGTGAACGACTTGGTGAAGCCGAACTGCTGCGCCTCACGGCGGAGGATCCGCACGCAGGCGGAGTGGAACGTGGAGATCCACATGCCGCGCGCCGCTTCGCCGACGATCGCCTCGACGCGCTCGCGCATCTCGCCTGCAGCCTTGTTGGTGAATGT
>NZ_JAGGPD010000270.1 GCF_018613995.1 Microbacterium sp. ISL-103
GTGCTGACCATCGTCGCCTTCCTGATGGTCGCCGTCCGGTTGCGGGGCGTCGATCTCGGCCACGGGACTCCGCAGGATCGGCGCGCTCTGATCATCCGGCTCGTGCTCGCCGTCGTGGTCGCGGTCTTCGCCGTGCTCATCGGCTTCACGGCGGAGATGGCGGTGCCGCTCGCGTGGCCTGTGGCTCTGGGATCCGTCGCGGTGATCGCCGTCGCCGTACTGCCGCTGCTTCCCCGGCGAACGCTCCGCGCAGGCCGCGGCCTGCCGAGCGTGGTGCTCATGCGCGGCATCGCGGCCGGCGCCTTCTTCGCCGCCGAGGCGTACATCCCCTACCTGTTGATGGAGCGCTTCGACTTCAGTGCGACGTGGGCGGGCATCGCACTCATGCTGGCCGCTTTCGGCTGGGCCGGCGCCTCGCAGCTGCAGGGCCGTTACGGCGAGCGACTCGGCAACACGCGCATCACGGTGATCAGCCTGTCGCTGCTCCTCGTGGCGCTCGTGTTCGTTCTCGTGGCGGCGACATGGGGTGTGGCGCCGCTGCTGGTGGTCGTCGGCTGGGGGTTCGGCGGCGGTGGCATGGGGTTGCTGTACCCGAGGCTCACGGTGCTCACCCTCGCCTACTCGGACGAGAGCAACCAGGGGTTCAATTCCTCGGCGCTCTCGATCTCGGACTCCACGGGGTCGGCGGTGGCGATCGCCTTCGCCGGATTGGCTGTCGCGAGCCTGGGCGGCGGCGCGGCATCCTTCGGGATCGTCTTCGCATTCTGTCTCGGACTGGTGCTGGTCGCGCTCATCCCCGGACTTCGGCTCGGCCATGCGGCGGAGTCGGACGCACACTGACCGCGGCCGTGGCGGGCGTCTCGGGTGCGCGCGTCCCGCTCGCCAACCGCAGCGCGACGAGCGCCCCGGCCGTGGCCAGCCCGGCCGAGAGCACCGTGGTGCCGACGACGAGCAGCAGCACGACCGCAGAGATGCCGACGACGGCCGACGCCAGCACTCGTCGAGGCGAGTCGGCGGCGTGAGGTGATGCGGCCGTCTCGGCGCGAGTGAGCGCGACCGCTGTCACCGCGGTGAGGGCGAGGGCCGTGCCGAGCCACAGCGGACGCGACACCCACCACGCGAGGCTGCTCGGCTCGGGCAGATCGACTCCGGTCGCCATCGACGCCGTCGCACTGATGCCTGCCATCGCGAGGAGCACCGGCATGTGCCAGAGGTAGATCGTCATCGTGCGCCGGTTGACGAAGGCGCCGAACGCGGCCGGCATCGGCCGACGGCTGAATGCCTCGATACGGTCTCGGAGGAGCGAGACGACGCTCAGGTGCACGATTCCGACGAGCAGCAGCGCTGTGGTGGGCGGGTTGATGTTCGCGATGAGATCGGGGGAGTAGACGCCGGTCGCGAACGTCGCCAGGAGCGTGAGCAGCGCCGATGCTCCGGCGATCGCACGCACGCGCCTGCTCAGCCGTTCGATCGTGCCGTCGGCGAGGAAGAAGCCGATCTGCTGGAGTGCGAGCCAGACGAACGCGAGGTTGAGGAAGCCCAAGCCCTCGACCCCCGTCTGGGCGCGCAGGGCGTCGACCGCGAAGGCGGCCAGCACCAGCAGGGCGAGCGTCGTCCTGGGCATCCGCGCATGTGCGCTCGCGAGCGCAGGAAGCAGAGCCTGACAGCCCAGGAACACGGCCAGGAACCACAGCGGTTGGCTGTGACGGAATCCGGCGACGACGATCACCTTTGCCGGCACGCCGGCCAGCGCGAGCGCGCCGAGCGCCGTGCCGACGACGGCGATGGCGACGACACTCGGTCGGAGCAGCCGATGCACGCGCGCGGCGATGAAGCCGGCGGCGCTGCCGCCGCGTGTCTGATGGCGTCGGAAGGCCAGATAGCCGGCGAACCCGCCGATCATGAAGAACAGCGGCATGACCTGCAGCGCCCAGCTGACGGGGACGATCCACCAGGTGCCTTCGCTCGCGTTCGCGAACACCGGGCCGTCGCCGACGACGGTGACGCCGACCATGATCGCGTGCAGCAGCACCACGCCCGTCACGCACAGAGCGCGCAAGAAGTCGATCGCGGTGTCGCGACCGCCGGCGGCGGGAGCTCGAACAGCAGCGAGCGGGGGTGCGTAGGCGATGGCCATGTGTTCCTCCTCGGTGGGTGTCCGAGGAGCGTATGAAGACGGTGACCGGCGGGGGATCACCCCAGGGAGCTGTTCGCACCCCTACCCGGGAGTGAGCCTGCGGCGCCTGTCAGGATGCGGGTTCGACGAGGCCGGCGTCGTAGGCGAGGATCACCGCGTGCACCCGGTCGCGCACGCCGAGCTTCGCCAGCACCTTGCCCACGTGCGTCTTCACCGTCTGCTCGGCGATGAAGAGGTCTGACGCGATCTCGCCGTTCGAGCGACCGCGCCCGATCAGCACGAGCACCTCGCGCTCGCGTTCGGTCAGATCGGCGAGAGCGGAGGCGGCTCGTGGCGTTCGTGGTCGGCGGCCTGCGAACTGCTCGATCATGCGCCGGGTCACGCTGGGGGCGAGCAGAGCGTCGCCGGCGGCCACCACACGCACGGCATGCACGAGCTCTTCGGGCAGTGCGTCCTTCAGCAGGAATCCACTGGCGCCTGCCTCGAGGGCGTCGTACACGTAGTCGTCGATGTCGAACGTCGTGAGCATGAGGATCCTGGGTACATGAGCTGCGGGATAGGTCGGCCCCAGGATCCGGCGCGTCGCCTCTATGCCGTCGACCTCCGGCATCCGCACATCCATCAGGATCACATCGGGGTCGAGGCGTGCCGCGAGCGCGATGGCCTCGGCGCCGTTGGCTGCCTGGCCTGAGACGCGAATCCCCTCGTGCGCGTCGAGAAGGGCGGCGAAGCCCGCCCGGACCATCGCCTGGTCGTCGGCGATGAGGACGTCGATCGTCACGGAGTCTCCTCGTTGATAGGGGTGCTCATAGGCCCGGGGTCGGCGACAGCGGGGAGGGATGCCGCGACCTCCCACCCGCCGTCCGCCGTCGGGCCCGCGGTGAAGACGCCGCCGAGCAGTTCGACGCGCTCCCGCATGCCGCGCAGACCGTAACCCGCCCCGGTGGACGGCACGGAACCGGAGACGTGGGTGTTGCGGATGCGGATGACGACCGACGAATCGTCGACCTGCACCCGCACGGTGACCGAGGCTCCGGCGGCGTGCCGGACGGCGTTGCTGAGCGCCTCCTGGGCGATGCGGAACGCGGCGATCTGCACGGCCTGAGGAGCCTCTGTCGTCGACCCTGTGATCTCGAGACCGACGGTGACGCCCGCACGTCTGATCGTGTCGACGAGAGCGGGGATGTCGTCGATTCCCTGCTGGGGTGCGAGCTCTGCCGTCTGGTCTTCGGTGCGGAGGACCCCGAGCAGCCTTCTCATCTCGGTCAGCGACGTGCGTGCCGTCGCCGCGATGCTGTCGAACTCGGTGGAGGCCTCGTCGCCGATGCCCGGCAACCGATACCGGGCGGTGGACGCCTGCACCTGGATCACCGACATGCTGTGCGCGATCACGTCGTGCAGCTCGCGCGCGATCCTGGTGCGCTCCTCGACGAGGGCGCGGCGCGATTCCTCGAGCGCCGAGTGCTCGCGCTCGCGGGTCAGCTCCGCCGAGACGCGCACCCGCCCTGCGACGAGGATCGCCACGAGGAACACCGCGGCGGCGACCGACGAGGTCACGATGAGGTCCGCCGTGGCGCTGGAGGAGGTCGATGCCGTGGCGACGACCTGCGGCAGCAGCAGCGGCGCGGTCAGGGAGAGCACCGTGCCGATCGCGAGAGTCACGGCACCCAGCCGGGCGCCGTGCACGAACGTGATGACGCCGACGAAGAGCACGAAGGTCAGGAGCGCAGGCACGGACCAGGGCCAGGGTGCTTCGGTCGCCCGTGCGGGGTCGACCAGCAGGGGCAACGTGAAGGCCGCCGCGCCGAACATCGTGATCGCCGATCGGGGGTGCGACAGCGACAGCCACGGCGCGGCGCACAGGGCGGCGCCGAGGAGGAAGGACAGCGGCAGCGCCGTGCCGTACAGCGCTGTCTGGAGAGACACCGTGATGATGAAGATCGCCAGGCTCGCCACGCCGAGAACGGAGAGCGCTGCCGTTCTGCGGGTGAAGCGGGAGGCGCGTTCGGTGCGCGGCCGACGACGTGCCATGACTGTCATCCTGCCAGGCGAGCGACCGGAGCGCGGCGGCGGCGAGCCGCCGTGACCCGGTCGATGACCAGACCGATGATGAGGGCGACGGCGATGCCGATGCCCGCGCTGGCGAGGGGCTGATCCTTGACCCACGACCCGGCGACCAGACCGATGGTCAGGCTCAGAGCGCTCCAGCTGATGCCGGCCACGACGCTGAGGGGAATGAATCTGCGCCAGCCGAAACCCACCGCACCGGCCGTCATGTTCACGGCGACACGGCCCACCGGGATGTATCTGGCGCCGAGGATCAGGGCCGCGCTGCGTTGCGCGAGGGCACGCTCGGCATGCACGAAGGCCGAGGCGACGCGTGGTCGACGCATCCAGCGCCAGCGATCCGTGCCCATGCGACGACCGAGCGCGAAGGCGATGTTGTCGCCGATCGCAGCTCCTGCCGCCGCGACCAGGCCGAGGGGGATCAGAGTCCACAGATCGCCCGTCGACGCCAGCACGGCAGCGGCCGCCACCAGCACGGTCTCGCTCGGGATCGGTGGGAAGAACCCGTCGATGACGGTCACCGCGAACAGCACCGCGAACAGCCAGGGCGATGCGACGGTCTGCAGAACGAGCTCGTTGATAACATCCACCTCAGAAGGCTAGGAAGCAGGTGACAGGTGGGGCATCACCCTGAGGTATCGACCGCATCCACCCTGAGAGGTAGATCTGTCGCCCCGCCGGTGCGCGTCGGTGCGACCACCGTGCACGGCCTTCTCGTCGACGAGCAGACACGCTGCGAGCACTATCACGGGCCGCTCGACGTCATCGCACTGCAGTTCGCCTGCTGTGGCAGGTGGTACCCGTGTCATCTGTGCCATGAGCAGCTCGCCGGTCACGACGCGCGGCGCTGGCCGACCCTGCAGCGAGATGTCGAAGCGGTGCTCTGCGGGGTGTGCGGTTCACTCCTGCGCATCGACGCGTATCTCGAGGTGTCCGCGTGCCCGACGTGCGCGTCGGGCTTCAATCCCGGATGCCGACTGCACCACGATCTCTACTTCGACTGAACACACAGCCGGGCGATCTATACTGGGAGTTTGGCCGCTCGGCCCGAATCCCCTTGAACGAACGGACATCCCGCTGTGCTTGCCGTGCACGAACTCGAGATCCGCGTGGGCGCACGCCTCCTGATGGAGAACGTGTCGTTCCGTGTGAGCGACGGAGACAAGATCGGTCTCGTCGGCCGGAACGGCGCGGGCAAGACCACCCTCACCAAGGTGCTCGCCGGCGATGTGCTGCCCTCGGGCGGCAGCGTCACGCGCTCGGGCCAGCTCGGCTACCTGCCGCAGGATCCGCGATCGGGCAATCCCGAGGACCTCGCGCGCACGCGCATCCTCGACGCCCGTGGACTCGGCCAGCTCAATCTCGGGATGACCGAAGCGGCCCTCGCGATGGGGTCCGACGACCCCGCGGTCGCCGAGAAGGCGATGAAGCGCTACGCGCGCCTCACCGAGGAGTTCGAAGGGCAGGGCGGGTACGCAGCCGAGGCCGAGGCGGCCTCCATCGCGAACAACCTCTCGCTGCCCGACCGCATCCTCGACCAGCCGCTGTCGACACTGTCGGGCGGTCAGCGCCGTCGTATCGAGCTGGCGCGCATCCTCTTCTCCGATGCCGAGACGATGATCCTCGACGAGCCGACCAACCACCTCGACGCCGACAGCGTCGTGTGGCTGCGTGAGTTCCTCAAGAACTACAAGGGCGGGCTGATCGTGATCAGTCACGACGTCGAGCTCGTCGGCGAGACCGTCAACCGCGTCTTCTACCTCGACGCGAACCGCCAGATCATCGACACCTACAACATGAACTGGAAGAACTACCTGCGTCAGCGGGTGGCCGACGAGGAGCGCCGCAAGAAGGAGCGCGCCAACGCCGAGAAGAAGGCCACGACCCTGCAGCTGCAGGCCGCCCGCTTCGGGGCGAAGGCGTCGAAGGCGGCTGCCGCTCATCAGATGATCGCGCGTGCCGACAAGCTGCTCGCAGGCCTCGATGACGTCCGCCAGGAAGAACGCGTCGCCAAGCTGCGCTTCCCGAAGCCGGCTCCCTGCGGCAAGACTCCGATGATGGCGACCGGACTCTCGAAGTCCTACGGCTCGCTCGAGATCTTCACAGACGTCGACCTCGCGATCGATCGCGGTTCGAAGGTCGTCGTGCTCGGCCTCAACGGTGCCGGAAAGACGACGCTGCTGCGCATGCTCGCGGGGGTCGACCAGCCCGACACCGGTCAGCTCGAGCCGGGGCACGGCCTGAAGGTCGGGTACTACGCGCAGGAGCACGAGAACCTCGATGTGAATCGATCGGTCCTCGAGAACATGGTGTCGGCTGCACCGCACATCACCGAGATGGAAGCGCGCAGGGTGCTCGGCTCGTTCCTGTTCACGGGCGATGACGTGCTGAAGCCCGCCGGAGTGCTCTCCGGAGGAGAGAAGACGCGACTCTCTCTGGCGACCCTCGTGGTGTCGTCGGCCAACCTTCTGCTGCTCGACGAGCCCACGAACAACCTCGACCCCGCCTCGCGCGAGGAGATCCTCGGTGCTCTCGCGCATTACGAGGGCGCTGTCGTGCTCGTCTCGCACGACCCGGGAGCGGTGCAGTCGCTCAATCCCGAGCGCGTGCTGATCCTGCCGGACGGCGTCGAGGATCTCTGGAGCCAGGAGTACCAGGACCTCATCGAGCTCGCCTAGCGTCTCGCGGGCGGATGCACGGAGCAGGCGTCAGGTGGCATAGTCGAGAGTGTGACGCACGATGCCCCAGACCTGGCCCCCGTTTCGCTCAACGAGTGGCTGAAAGGCAGGCACGCTCTCACCGGCGTCGCCCCGGAGTGGGATCTCGGTGTGCTGCCGCATGACCCGATCGTGCTGTTCGCCACGTGGTTGCGCGCGGCAGCTGACGCGGGGGTGGCCGAGCCGCACACGGTGACGCTGGCTACGGTGGATGCCGAAGGGATCCCCGATGCTCGCACTCTCATCCTGAAGCGGATCGACGAGCAGGGCTGGGCATTCGCCAGCACCAGGTCATCGCGCAAGGGCGCGCAGCTGGACGCGGCGCCTGCGGCGGCACTGAACTTCTGGTGGCAGCCGCAGGTGCGCGCGGTGCGGGTGCGCGGTCGGGTCGAGGAGGCGACGGCCGAGGAGCGCGCGTCAGACCTCGCCGCCCGTTCAGAGTCCGCTCGGGCCGGTGTCGCCGAAGGCGATTGGGTGCTCTGGCGCATCGTGCCGGCGCGGATCGAGTTCTGGCAGGGTGCGAGAGACCGCCGACACACGCGGGTCGTCTACGAGCCGGACGCCGAGGGCGGCTGGTCGCACACGGTGACAGTGGACTGATCAGCCCCGCGCCGGTACGGGCCGGTCAGACGTTCGCGTCGAGGAGCTCGTCTTCGACGTCTGCGTCGCGGTCGCGCCGTCGGGACTTCTTCACCGGGGCAGGTCTGCCCTCGACCTCTTCGCGATGCTTCACGATCTCGGTGCGGATGATGTAGCCGATGAAGATGAATCCCATCAGAGCGAACAGGATCCACTGGATCGCGTACGACAGATGGGGACCGGGGTCGTCGGTGGGGGAGTCGAAGCCGTTGATCGTGCCCTCGGCTGTCGGATCCTCGCTGACGATCTGGCCGTAGGCGCTCGTGATCACGTCGCCGCTGACGAGCTCGGCGATCGTCGGGAGGTTGATCGTCGGCACCTGGCCCTCGGGGGCGCCTCGCCCCGAGGCGGGCACCTGCTCGCCGGGCCGCAGGCGCACGATGACCTCGACCTCCCCGGACGGAGGGGCGGGCACGGCGTCGGGCGAGTCGCCGTCGCCCGGAGGCACCCATCCGCGGTCGACGATGAACACCCGCCCGTCAGCGTCGCGGAACGGAACCAGCACCTCGAAGGCGCTCGTGCCTCCGTGCGGGCGATTGCGGACGAGAACCTGCTCGTCCTCGATGTACTCGCCGGTGAGGATGACCGGATGCCAGACATCGCCGGGGTCGAGTTCGCCGTCGGCGCCGATCAGAGCGGAGAGCGCAACCGGGTCGGCGTCGTAGTTCGCTTCGACGAGCGCGATCTGCTCGGATCGCGTCTCGTTCCTCTCGAACTGCCAGTTCGAGAGGAACGCGCAGGCCACGGCGAAGCCGATCGCGATCAGCACATACACGGCCCATCGACCCAGGCGGGAACTCATGAGGGCACTCCATCTCTCACGGTCACGGGAAAGTCCCTGGCTGCCAGGTAGTCGTGGAGGAATCCCACGTGCTCATCGCACGCGAGCCAGACCTTCTCGCGGTCGGGGGCATGGATGCGCGGATTGCGCCACACCACCTGCATGGTCGCCGCGTTCCGGCATCCGGCACGCGAGCACTCCAGTCCACTCACTCGCGATCCTGGCGGCTCTCGTGGATGGTGAAGACATCGGGCGCGGTCGACTCCTGCTCGACCGGCTCGGAGATGACGGGTGCCGGGGCCTCGAGCTGCTGCACCGGGGACTCAGCGATCGTCTCGGTGCTGTCGCTGCCGGCGTTCGCGAAGACGACGGCGATGTAGGGCAGCACGGCCGCGGCTGCTGCGAAGATCCAGGTGTACCACCCGTACGGCTGCACGAACATCATCAGAGCGAAGCACACGATGCGGATCGTCATCGTGAGGGCGTACCGGCGCACACGGTGGTCTGCCTCGGCCTGCGGCGACTGCGGCAGGGAGGTGACAGCAGGGACCAGTGGCTTGCTCTTCACGATGAGTCAAGCCTACGCCGCCAGCGGCCTGTCGGCGCGCCGAGTCGCGAGTCAGGAGGAGAACACGAAGGGCAGCGTGAAGGCCCCGACGAAGACGAAACTCACGATGGTCATGATGATGCCGATGACCAGGAAGCCGATCATGATGTAGCCCATGATCAGGCCCGCGAACGCCATGCCTCGGCCGCCGATCGCCGGGTCGGCCTTCGTCTGGCGAAGCGCCATGTGGCCGGTGATCACAGCGACGATCGAGGCGAGCAGAGGAACGACCGCCCAGAACAGCACGACACCGGCGATGCCGCAGATCAGTGAGGTGGTCGCGAGTCCACTCGTCGGGCGCGGGGCGGGCGCAGCGTACGCGGGGTACCCCGCAGGCGACTGGCCGACGACCGGGTACGGCTGCTGGGGCGCGCTGCCGTAGGGCTGCTGCTGCGGGCCGCCGTAGGGCTGCTGCTGCGGGCCCCCGTAGGGCTGCGGGGGCGGGCCTCCGTAGGGCTGCTGTCCTG
>NZ_JAGGPD010000271.1 GCF_018613995.1 Microbacterium sp. ISL-103
GGCGGCGCGCCGTGGGCGACCGCCGACACTTCGGCGTGGTGCGGTGCTGCTCCGAAGCCGTGCCCGGCGGTGCCGCCGGTGGGCGCGACGGGGCGAGGTGCAGACGAGAGGGCGGCGACCCGCGCGACCAGCGCCTCTGCGACGACACGGGCATCGGCGCGGACGAAGCCGCCCACGTGCGGGTGGGTGGCTGCCGGTGCGATGTCGATTTGGAAGACCCGTGTTCCGGGGGCGAAGAGCTCACCGAATCGCATCGTGAACTGGTTCAGCGATGCGCCGAAGACGACCGCGACGTCAGCGGTGCGCACGAGCTCCATCGCGCCGTCGGCTCCGAAGCCGCCGGTGACGCCGAGGTCGAACCGGCTGTCGGGGAAGACCCCACGGCCCAGAGCAGACGACGCCGTCAGGGCGCCGGTCAGAGCCGCCAGCTCGCCGAGCGCCTCTCCGGCGCCGGCGAGCCATGCGCCGCGGCCGGCCAGGAGGAACGGACGGGATGCTCTGCTCAGCGCCTCGGCGATCTCGTCGAGCGTGCCCTCGGCGAACTCGCCACGCGGAGCGAGCGGTGCGGGGATGCGGGGTGACGGCGCGGCGGGCACGGGGCCGGCCTCGAGGGATGCGACGTCGTAGGGGATCGCGAGCACCACGGGCAGGCGGTAGGGCAGGGCGTGCTCGATCGCGATGACGGTGGTCGCCGCCGCATCCGCATGCCCGACAGTGTAGGTGCGAGCGCCGACGGCCGACGCCAACGCGATCTGATCGACGTCCCACGGGCGCGGCCCGGAGGTCGGCTCATCGCCGACGACGAGCACGAGTGGGACGTGCGCCTGGACGGCTTCGGCGAGCGCGGTGAGCGTGTTGGTGAAGCCTGCGCCGTAGGTCGAGGTGCCGGCGGCGATCCGGCCGGAGGCTCGGAAGTGCGCGTCTGCGGCGACCACGGCGCCCTGCTCGTGGCGGACGGCGGTGAAGACGGCATCGGTCTGGGTCTCGATCGCGTCGAGGAAGTAGGCGTTGCCGTTGCCCATCACGCCGAAGACGGCATCGATGTGCTGGGCGAGGGTGAGGGCGACGTGCGCGGAGACGGTGGGCATGCGAGAGCCTTTCGAGACAGGGACGGAGAACGATCGTGTTCCGTATGTGTCTCGCGCTCGCGTCGTCGTGAGGTGCTTCGTGCCTCTTTTTCAGGCACCGGCGTCAGAGAGCGCCGGACGAGTCGATCTTACAGGCGACGTCTCGCGTCGCGCCTCCGTCTCGCGGGCGTAACACCGCCGAAATGGTGACAGGGAAACATGCGGTCATGGAGTCGCTGTTCAACGGATACACCTCACGTCGATCCCCGCTGCGGCCGGGGGCGGTGCCGTGGGACGAGATGTTCCCCGCCGATGCCGGCTCGGGAGCGTCGGACGTGCGCCTTCCGTATAAGGACATGTACCCGGCGTTGGCGGGAATGGACGACGCCGAGCGTCGTGCCCGCACCGAT
>NZ_JAGGPD010000272.1 GCF_018613995.1 Microbacterium sp. ISL-103
GCCTGCCACGGGCGGGCGGCGAGGGTCGGCAGATAGGTCGCGGCGATGGCGACGAGCAGACCGGACGACGCGGTGAGACACAGCTGGGCGATACCGCCGACGCCGCTCTCGCCCAGAGCCGTCGCGACCAGGATCAGGGCGTAGGCGAACCCCGCGCCCACGTAGAGGAACCGCCACCGGGCAGGACGCACGGCGCCGAGGGCGGCGACCGCGAGCAGCGTCGCCGCACCGGCTGCCGGCACGAGCGACGAGTCGCTCCAGGCCACCATCACGGCCGAGAGAACGGCCAGGTGCGCTTCGACCAGGATGATCGGACGGATGCCCCGGCCCACGGTGCGCCCGGGCATCCACCGCAGCACCGCGGCCACCAGCAGCGCGGTGGCGATCAGCACGGCGACGGACGCCGGGGCCACGAGCAGACCGCTGCATCCGAGAACGAGCACGGCCACCCCCGCGAGGGCCAGCGCGAGTCGCGAGGCGGGCAGCGCGAACACACGCAGGCCTTCTCGAACGCGAGCCAGCGCGCCGAACGTCGCAAGGCCCACCGCGACCGCCGCGAGGCCCGCGGGTGCGCCCCAGCCGGCGATGCCGGAGGCGGCAACGGTCTCGAACTGGCGCAGGAACGCGCCGACAGTGGTCGCCCCGGTGATCCCCGCGACCATGAGCAGCACGGCCGAAGGCACGGCGAGCACGGTCAGTGCTCCCCCGGCGACGAATCCGCGCGAAACCCGTCGCGGCAGCGGCACGAGCGCGCCGAGCACCACGAGCGATGCGGCTGCCACTGAGGGGGCGATCGTGAAGTGCCAGGAGACGCCGAGCTCACGGATGCCGGGGGCGGAGTAGACCCCGAGGAGTATGGCGACCGCGCCCGTCGCGCCGGCAGCGTACGACCAGAGCCGCCCCAGCATCGATCGGGCCGCGATCACGGCATGGACGGCGATGAGCACCAGCACACCGCTCGCCGTGAGCAGCATCACCGTCATGTCGCCGCCGTCGAGGCGCGACAGCAGCAGCAGGGCGCTCCCGCTCGCGATCAGCTGCACGCCGACGAGAGTGACGCGCTCGACGAGCGGCAGCGCGAGCCGTTCGACGATCGCCGCCGCGGCGAAGGCCGCTCCGATCGCACCGATCGCACCCTCCGCCGCCGTGGTTCCGGCGGCGCCGAGCATGGCAGGAGCGCTGGACAGCGCCACCACGGCCGTCCACTGCCAGATGCGGATGCCGCGACGTCTGCCGGCGGCGAGCATCGCCAGCGCAGCGACGGCGGTGATGCCGGCGGAGGACGCCCACGGATCGATGCCGGGAGCGGCGAGCTGAGCGACCGCGTGCACGTCGAGCCCGGCGAACACGAGCCCCAGGCCGCCGACCGCTTCGGCAGAGAAGCGCAGACCGCGGCGCGAGAGCATCCACGCCCCGCCGAGGAACAGCAGAGTGATGAGCCCGACGATCACGCTGCGCAGGGCGCGATCTGCGAGATCGGGGTTGAAGTAGGTGAAGACGATGGCGGCGACCGCGAACAGGCCGGCGCCGGCCGTCGCGAGCACCGACTGCACGGTCGCGCTGCCCTGCGGGGTCGGCGCTGTCGACGAGCCGCCGGAACCGGACGCAGGGGGTGACGGAGGGGCGGCCGACGCCGCGCTCGGAGGTGAGACGGCGACCGACACCGTGGGCGGGGTGATTCCTGGAGGGACGACCGGGACCCGGTTCAGCACTCGGTCGCGGGCCCGGATGGCGGCCGCAGCCGTGACGGATGCCTCCCAGACCTCGCTGCCGATGGGACCGCGCAGATCAGAGCCGCATCGCGTACAGCATCCGCCGTCCAGCATCGAGTGGCACGCCGGGCACCGCGATCCGTCGAGCAGCTGACGCGCGACGGACTCGCCCCAGGTGGTGGACTGCGCCGTGGCACGCGGCAGGGAGAGAGACGTCATCACTGCTCCTCGGAATCGGGGACCCAGCGCAGGATGTCTCCCGGCTGGCATTCGAGCACGCGACAGATCGCCTCGAGTGTGGTGAAGCGCACCGCCTTCGCGCGGCCGTTCTTGAGCACGGCGACGTTGGCGGGGGTGATCCCGATCGCATCGGCGAAATCCTGGACGCTCATCTTCTTGATCGCGAGCTGGACGTCGAGATCGATGACGATCGGCATCAGACGACCTCCGACATGTCCTGCTCGAGCTCGAGAGCCTTGCGCAGCAGACCGCGCAGCACCACGACGAGCAGCGCGAGCGCCGCGCTCACCACGATGCCCAGCACTGCGAGCAGCGACAACGAGAGCGACACGGCGCGACTGGCGACGATGACGAGGTACGACGCCAGGATGATCCCCCCGGCCGCGACGAGGGCGCAGAGGATGATGTCGACGTATCGGAACGCCTCGACGCGGAAGATCCGATCGGCCTGCACGAGCGAGAGCAGGAACCAGATGCACACCAGCGTGACCTGGATCAGGGCGAGGAAGAGCACGGCGCCGATGATGCCCGGAACCTCGAGCCACGCGACATCCGGATTGCGGATCGCCGTGATGCGGGCGACCTCGGGGATCACCAGCGTCTGGCTTGCCAGCAGGAGTCCGAGGAGGACGATGATGAGCGCCTTGAGGACGCGAGTGACACGAGGGTGCATGGTTTGCCCTATCGATCGCCAATGGGTATCTATCGAAAAACGATACCTATTCGGCACACGACACCACCAGTCGCGCGCGCACCTCTCAGCAGATCCGCAGGCGGCATGACCTCGACCCCGCGGGGCCCCCCGCCTGCGACGGCGGCTGCTAGGTGTTGTCGGGGTCGAACGGCGAGTCGAGCGAGTCGGTGAGTTCGGCCAGCAGAGCCTCGATCTGCGGCTCGACGTGCTGCGAGATCGCGGCCTGGATGTAGATGCGATGACGCAGCAGGATGCCGCAGATCTCGCGACCGACCATGTTCGCGTACTCGTCGGCGAGGGCGACCTCCTGCCGGAGGGCCACCTTCGCCTCGTCGCTCAGCGGCGGGAGCGGCGGAAGGTCGGAGACCGCTTCATCGGCCATCCCGGCGATGGTGAAGAGGAACGGTGCACCGGGCACCGGCTCGGGGTCCAGCGGCAGCCCGTCGAACTCGGGGTCCAGGCCGTCGGCAGGACGATAGGTGCGGGCACGATTGCGAGCCGCCTGCTGATCGAGCTCGCGCTGCAGCATCGGCAGGTTCCTCGCGGTGTACTCGGCCACTGCATGGTCGACGATCGTCTTGATGCGAGTGGACAGACCATGCTGCACGCCATGCGGCGTGTTGGAGCCGATGCCCGCGGCCGAGAGGATGGGAGACCCCAGACACCGCCGACAGGGCGCGACGCGACCACGGTGGGTGGCCGGCTCCCAGCGCGGCACCCAGCGCAACCAGGCCTCGACGGCCTGGTCCACCTGCGTCTCCAACGAGCGCTCCACCCTTAGAGAGTACGGCGCACGTGCCCCCAGCGCGTCGATTCACGCGCTCCCGGCGGGGCGCTATTCCTCGTCGTCCCGCCCCCACGGCCATCTCGGATGCTCCGCCCGGGTGCGACGCAGAGCAATGCCGCCCCATGCGGCGATCGCTGCGGCCGCGAGGATCACGATGCTCGCTCCCCCACCGATCAGATCGCCGACGACGGCGGTCGCGACGATGAGGTCGCCGCTGCCGACGGCCACACCCGCCCAGACCGCGACGAGGTGGGCGAGCGTCGTCGCCAGCGCGATCGCCGGCACGGACAGGAAAGTCAGGGGGGTGCGCCGCAGAGAGGCTGCCAGCACCAGAGCGAACACGATCACTGCGACGAGCATGCCCACGGCACCGGGCACTGGTCCGAGCCCGCGGACGGAGATGATGTCGCGGTCGGTCGCCACACTCACCGCACCGAGACCGAACACGGCGAGAGCGAAGAAGCTGACCGTGGCGAGAACCACGGCGAGGGCAGCAGAAACCCCCGCGGACTCAGGCCCGCGGGGGTTCGGCGACGACATGTTCGTGACTACCTCGACAGCGTCGGGCCAGCTTCGAGCGTGCGCTCGTACTCGCGCTGCGCCTCGGCGTTGAGCTCGGTCTTGCGCGCGCCGCTGCGAGCGCCCCATGCGCCGAACCAGATGGTGAGCTCGCGCCCGAAGACGAATGCGGCGATCGCCAGCGGGTGGAACAGCTGCGAGCCGACGAGCTCGTTGCCCTCGGTCGCGGTGAGCAGCCAGAACGGCGCCCCGAAGAGGGCACCGAGGATGTGCCCGCCATAGGCGAACAGGCCCACGAGGATGCCGAAGACGACCCACAGGCCCCAGCGTCCGCGGTTGATGAAAGCTCCGAGCAGCCAGAATCCGAGGAAGAACACCACGACGGGAACCCAGTAGCCCCACGTCATCAGCGGCGCGAGAGCCGCCTCTCCGATGTTCTCGCCGGTGATGTCGCCGGCGACGGCCCTCAGGCCGAGGGTGGCCCCCAGATACAGGATCGCGAAGGCGACGGTGGCGAGCAGGCCGATCGCGCCGGCCGTGCCGCGGTTGCCGCGTTCACGGGGCGGCTCAGGAGCCTGGACGAAGATCGGCTGCTGCTGCAGGACGGGTGCGATGACCGGATCCGCAGCTGTCGGCTCGGAGGGCACGAGGCGCGTCTCGGTGTCGTCGCCCGACGAGTACGCGGCGCCTGTCGTCACGGCCCGATCGTGCGCGGCGGGCGGCGTGTAGACGCCGGTCGCGTCGGCATCCGAGTTCCACGACGGTGCCGCGGTGCCCGGCTCATCGTCCAGGAACTTCGGGTCGTTCAGCTCAGGGGTGGCGAAGGTGCCGGGGTGATCGTTCTCGGCGGCCTCGAACGCGGCGAGGTCGGGGTCGACTGCAGACGACCCTGTCGTCGGGGTTGTCGACGTGGTCGACGGGGTTGTCGACGAGGTCGACGCCTCGTCCGTCGTGCCGGGAACACCTGCACCCGCAGCGGCGGCAGCGTCGAGTCCAGCGTTCGCGCTGTCGACGACGTCGTTGACGTCCTTCGGACGCTCAGGCTGTGGAACCTCGGGGTCACTCATGGGGTGCGCCTCTCATCGGATGTGTGCTCTGCGAGGCTACCGCCGTCGCCACGCGCCCTGCCGGAGGCGTGCCGACGTGTCGCCGAGCCGGGTTTTCGCGGGAACCTGTGAGCGGACCGGGGAACGTCCGCTCAGGGGAGCGTCGAGCGCAGGGCGTCGCCGACGAAGGAGACCATGACCGGCATCATCGGCATCGAGAGCCAGAGCAGTGCGGCGACGACTCCGGCGCACAGCACACCGGCGATCCAGCTGATCGCCACGTTGCGCCCCGCGACCCGTGCCATGCCTCCAGGCTATGGCCCAGGAACCTCCCCACCCGAGAACGCAACGCCGAAGGGAGGTGTCGCGGTCAGGATCCGGATACGGCACGACCGCGCAGGCGCCAGAGCAGCCAGAGTCCCGACAGCGGGATGAGCGCGACACCGAGAACGAGCGCCCCGAACCAGATCATGTCGTACCAGGTCGGGACGAGCGGGTTCACTCCCTCGAGACCCGTTCCCGTGCCGCTCCCGGTCGAGCTGCCGCTTGAGACGTCGCCTCCGGTGCTCGTCCAGGATGCGAACCCCATCGATGCCACCAGGATGCCCGAGATCGCGCTCACGGCGAAGGGCACCACGATGGCGACGACCTTCTCCCACGTCTTCCACAGCGTGCTCAGACTCACCAGTACCGCTCCGACGAACCATCCGGCGACGGGCAGCACGATCCCGCCGAAGCTCAGCGTGAGAGCAGCGGCGATCGCGTAGCCGCGCGTCCTGGTCGCCGGCGTGCGGGGCGTCGCCGGTGCGTGCGCGGCTGCGGCCACCCGGGTGCCCGTCGCCAGCGCGCCCGCATCCGGTGATGCGTCCCGCGCTTCCCTGGCGATGTCGGCCGGGTCCCCCAGCCGTGCGATGCGGTCGGCTGTGGCTGCGGGGTCGAGGCCGTCGAGCTCTTCCTCGATCCCGCCGCGGATGTCTGAGGCGACACCATGGGGCAATCCGCGCATCGCCTCGTCGAGGCGTGCGAGGTAGTCGTCGCGGAGGCTGTCCGCACTGGTCCGGGTCATGATCTTCCCTCTCCGACGATTCCCGTGACGACACGGGCGAACGGGGCCCATTGCGCGCGGAATCGGGCGAGCTGCTCGATTCCGGCATCGGTGAGCCGGTAGTACTTGCGAACCGGACCGCTTTCGGACGGCTGGTCGAAGGTGCTGACCCAGCCGTTGTCACGCAGACGCCCGAGCAGCGGATACAGGGTTCCGATACTGGCGATGAGCCCTGACTGCGTGAGCGCGTCCGACAGCTGCCATCCGTACATCGGCTCACGCGCGAGCAGGCCGAGCACGCAGTACTCGACGACGCCCTTGCGCATCTGCGCCCCGATGTCGGCTGTCATGCATCACAAGGTAGCATGCCACGCACGATACCGAGCAGGGGCGTGCGACCGACACCGCACGTCCGTCGCGAGGGCTCAGCCCTTGGTCGCTCCCGCCGTCAGGCCCCCCACGATGTACCGCTGCAGGAACAGGAACAGGATCATCACCGGGATCGCCGCCATGACGGCGCCGGCCGAGAAGGCCGACCAGTCCGCGTAGCGCGGATTCGCCACGAGCTTGGTCAGACCGACGACCAGGGTCTGCTGCTCGACGTCGACGAGCATGACGCTCGCGATCACGTACTCGTTCACCGTGCCGATGAACGACAGCAGCGCGACCACCGCGAGGATCGGCGCCACCAGCGGCAGGATCATCGTGAAGAAGATGCGGGCGTGACCTGCGCCGTCGATGCGGGCGGCCTCGTCGAGTTCCATCGGCAGCGTGTTGAAGAAGCCGTACATGAGGTAGGTGTTCACGCCGAGCGCGCCGCCCAGGTACACGAGGATGAGGCCCGTGTGAGTGTTCAGACCGATGGCCGGGAACCAGTCGCCCAGCGTCGACATGAGCAGGAAGATCGCGACGACGGCGAGCAGCTGCGGGAACATCTGCACGACCACGATCGTGACGAGGCCGACGCGCCGCCCGGCGAAGCGCATGCGCGAGAAGGCGTACGCGGCGAGGGCTCCGATGAACACGGTGACGGCTCCCGTGACGACGGCGATGACCAGGGTGTTCAGGAACCACAGACCGTAAGGGTTCTGCGGGTCACTGAGGATTCGCACGTAGCTGTCGATGCCGATCGCCGAGAACAGCTGGTTGGAGCCCGTCAGGGTGCCGCGCGGATTGAGCGACGCCGAGACGACGTACAGCAGCGGGAACAGGGCGAAGGCGCTCACCAGTATGGCGATCACATGACGCCATCCGGTGTCGGCGAACCAGGCGCCGACACTCCGACGACGCGGAGCGAGGATGCGCTCGACGGAGGTGGAACGAGAGGTCCTGATGTCCGTGGTGCTCATGTCAGTTCAGCTCCTCGAGGGCCTTGGTCTTGCGGAAGCTGATGATCGAGATGGTCGCGACCACGATGAAGATCAGGATGGTGAACGCGGACGCGAGGCCGTAGTCGCGGGACTGCCCCGTGAACGCGACCTTGTAGACCATCGAGATCAGGATGTCGGTGTGTCCGACCGGGATGCTCACATCGTCGAACCGCGGCCCGCCCTTGGTGAGCATGTAGATCAGGTTGAAGTTGTTGAAGTTGAACGCGAACGACGAGATCAGCAGCGGAGCGACGGTCACCAGCAACAGCGGCAGCTTGATGCGGCGGAAGACCTGCCACGGGTTCGCGCCGTCCATCACGGCCGCCTCGTTGACGTCTTCCGGGATGCCCTGGAGCGCACCCATGCAGACGAGGAACATGTAGGGGAACCCGAGCCAGAGATTGACCAGGAGCACCGACACCTTCGCGAGGTTCGGATCGGTGAGCCAGGGGATCTCGGCTCCCCCGAAGATCACCTGGTTGATGAAGCCGAAGCTCTCGTTCATCATGCCTGCCCAGACGAGGGCCGACAGGAACGCCGGGAATGCGTACGGGAGGATCAGGATGATCCGGTAGCCGTTGCGGAATCGCATCCGCGTGTTGTTGAAGACGAGGGCGAGCAGCAACCCGAGGAAGAACGTGGTGGCGACCGAGAGCAGGGCGAACACGAACGTCCAGACCGTGACCGAGATCAGCGGGCCACGGATCGAGTCGTCGGTCACCGCGCGCACGAAGTTGTCGAAGCCGACGGTGCTCTGCCACCCGGGCAGCAGTTCGGTGCCGTCCTCGGCGGTGAACGCGCCTTCGCCCGTGTCGGAGTAGACCACCCCGGTCGTCGTGTCGGTGATGGCGTCGGCATCCGCGTCGTACTCGAGCGTCGAGATGTAGAGATAGCCGTTCTGGCCGTCCGGCGCGCGCAGACTGCCGTCGTTGGGGTCGTCGCTGAACGGCACGGAGAGCTTCTCGAGCTCTGCCGAGAGCGTGAACACCTTCGCCAGAGGCAGCGTGTTCCAGCCGTCGACAGCGACGGCCTGGCCGTCCTCGACGTCGGCGTCGACCTTCTGCAGCGGCTGCTCGCTCGTTCCGAGCAGTGCATCACCCGAGTCCGGATCGGTCACGAGCAACCCGTAGGTGCCGAACTGCTCGACGACCGTCACGGGGTAGGTCGGCGAGTCCTCGACCCGCTCCTGAGCCGATGCGAGGAGCGACGAGATCGCCTGATCCTTCGTGCCGTTGTGGCCGGTGCCGTAGTTCGTGAACCCGATGTACCCCGTGTACAACAGCGTGAACACTTGGAAGATCACGAGGAAGATGATGCCGGGCGTCAGGTACTTCGCCGGAACGCGCCTGCGCGAGAAGTAGATGTAGTTCACCAGCACGGTGACGGCCACGACGAGGCCGAGCACCAGCCATTCCTGCTGTCCGAAGAGCACGAACGCCGCGTACAGCGCGATCGCATCGACGACGGCGAGGAGCAGGATCTTCAGCAGCATCCACCAGATAGGGCCGGAAGCGGCCTCGGCGATACTGGCGGCCTGTCGCTGGCGCGTGGTGAGTGGAGCCGTGGGCTCGGCGGTGTCTGTCATCTCGTCCCCGTCGTCGAGCTGCCGGGGCCGACGAGGTCCGCCCCGGCAGGGATGGTGCTGGGTGTGTTACTTGATCGCGGCGGTGACGTCGTCGACGAGCTTCTGCCACGTCGTCGTCGGGTCGGAGCCGTTGATGATGGCAGCCTCTGCGACGCCCCAGAACTCCCAGACGGAGCCCATCGCGGGGATGGCGGGCATCGGCACGGCGTCGGCGCCGACGGCCTGGAAGCCGGCGATGATCGGGTCGGATGCCGCGGAGTCAGCGGCGGCCGTCAGCGCGGGCAGGATGTTGCCGGCCTTGAACAGCTCGAGCTGCACCTCCTCGGTGCCGATGTAGTTGACGAGGAAGTCGTTCGCGGCGACCTTGTTCTTCGACTCCGAGCTCACGAAGAATCCCTTCACTCCGGCGAACGGCGAGGCGGTCTCACCCGTGGGGCTCGGGATCGGGTCGATCGCGACGTCGATGCCCGCTTCGGTGGCCGC
The DNA here is from genome assembly GCF_018613995.1 of Microbacterium sp. ISL-103. GTDB lineage: Bacteria > Actinomycetota > Actinomycetes > Actinomycetales > Microbacteriaceae > Microbacterium. The sequence goes on from NZ_JAGGPD010000272.1 coordinate 9,482, forward strand.
GCCGACGTTCCACGGACCGGTCAGCCAGAAGGCCGCGGTGCCGTCGAGGAACTGCTGCTTGGCGATCTCGCCGTCGATGTCGGTGTTCAGCGTGCCCGCAGCACCCTGGGCCGCGAGCCAGTCGGCGAACGCCGTCCCGCCCTCGCTGCCCAGCTGCAGGTCGGCCGAGTCATAGCTGCCCGAGTCATCGGTGCCGAAGACCGGGGCACCGAAGGCCGTCTGGAACGGGTAGAGGTGGTACGGGTTGCCCTCGGCGCCCTGCTCGACGACGAAGCCGCCCTGTGCAACCATGTCGTCGAAGCTCGTCGCAGCCTCCGGCACGAGCTCGGCGTTGCGCAGCACGGCGATGTTCTCGACCGCGTACGGCAGCATGTAGACCGTGCCGTCGTAGGTCGCCGCCTGCAGCGCGACGGGAAGGTAGTCGGCCGACGAGTCGCCCAGCTCGAGGGGTGCCACGACGCCGTTGGTCGACAGCTCGCCCAGCCAATCGTGCGCGCCCATCACCACGTCGGGGCCCTTGCCGGTCGGCACCTGCTGGATGAAGTCGTCCTTCATGTCGTCGACGGACTTGCCGACGAGCTCGACCTTGACGCCCGTCTTCTCCTCGTAGGAGTCGGCGGCGCTCTGCAACGCGTCGACGCGCTCGGCGTCGACCCAGACGGTCAGCGTTCCGCCGCCCTCCCCCTCCGACGACGAGTCCCCGCCGCCGGTGCCGCCTGCGCAGCCGGCCAGGGAGATGGTCGAAACGATCGCGATCACGCCAGCGGCGACGATGCCCCTCTTGTTCACCTTCATTGGTGTGTGCCTCTCTGAAGTACTGTGGCCTGCTGGACTGCAAGCGCTTACAGTATGCATCGAGATCAGCGGTAATGGCAATGCAAGCAGGCTTCGATATCAAGCTGTGACCGCGACTGCGGGACTGAAACGATATGGAAACGCTTCCACACGCGCGAGGAAAGTGCGGTATCGATACACTTTGCATATGGCTGACAGTTCCTTTGACATCGTCTCGAAAGTGGATCACCAGGAGGCCGAGAACGCTCTGAACCAGGCGCGCAAAGAGATCGAGCAGCGCTACGACTTCAAGGGCACCGGCGCGTCGATCGCATGGAGCGGCGAGCAGATCCTCATCATCGCGAGCTCCGAAGAGCGCGCGAAGGCCGTTCTCGACGTCTTCCAGAGCAAACTCATCAAGCGCGGCATCTCGCTCAAGAGCCTCGAGTCCGGCGACCCTTTCGCCAGCGGCAAGGAGTTCCGCATCGCCTCCACGCTCAAGGACGGCATCTCGTCGGAGAACGCGAAGAAGATCAACAAGCTCATCCGCGACGAGGGGCCCAAGGGCGTGAAGAGCCAGATCCAGGGCGACGAGCTGCGCGTGCAGTCCAAGAGCCGCGACGACCTCCAGTCCGTGATCGCCCTTCTCAAGGGCGCCGATCTCGACCTCGACCTGCAGTTCATCAACTACCGCTGATCGACCACGACGAAGGGGGCGGATGC
>NZ_JAGGPD010000273.1 GCF_018613995.1 Microbacterium sp. ISL-103
GGCCGCTGCGGCGAGGTTGTCACCCTGGAGAATCGACACCGCGCCGCGGGCGACAGCCGCCGGCGCGGCATCGGGAGCAGACCCCGCATCCGGCGAGAGGCCAGGCGCCGGAGCAGGCGCCGGAGCAGGCGCAGGATCGGTCACGGAACCCGCTGCAGCCACGCGTCGGTGGCGAACTTCGACTCGACGAGTGCCTCGGCGTCGGCGTACTCGTCGGCGCTGATCGAGCCGTCTTCGGCCGAGGTGAGCGAGCGGAAGGTGTCTTTGAAGCGCTCGATGATCTCGGCCCGCGCGAGGCCGGTCTGGCTGCGCAGCGGATCGACGCGCTTCGCCGCCGACGTCGTGCCCTTGTCGCTGAGCTTCTCGCGACCGATGCGCAGCACCTCGGTCATCATCTGCCCGTCGATGTCGTACGACAGCGTCGCGTGGTGCAGCACTCCCCCGTTGGCGAGGCGCTTCTGGGCTGCTCCGCCGATCTTGCCCGACGAGCTGGCGATGTCGTTGAGCGGCTGGTAAATCGCGTCGATCCCGAGCGAGCGCAGCGCCTGCAGCACCCAGTCGTCGAGGAAGGCATATGAGTCGGCGAAGGTCATGCCCTGCACGAGCGATGCCGGCACGTACAGCGAGTAGGTGATGATCTGCCCCGCAGCCATGAGCATCGCGCCGCCGCCCGAGATGCGTCGCACGACGTCGAAGCCGTGGCGGGCCGCTCCCTCGGGGTCGACCTCGTTGCGGTACGACTGGAACGAGCCGATGACGACGGCCGACTGGTCCCATTCCCAGATGCGCAGGGTCGGGCGTCGGCGTCCTTCGCCCACGCGAGAGGTGAGCACCTCGTCGAGCGCGAGGTTCATGCGAGGAGAGACCGCCTTCTCGTGCACGATCTCCCAGTCGAAGTCGTTCCAGCCCGGTGCCGTCACCAGCGCTCGGCGCACCGCGGTGCCGACGGCCTCGGGCGTGAAGCCGAGCAGCTGCGCACCCTCTGGCAGGGCACCGCGCACCGCTGCGGCGATCGCCGTGGCATCCGTCTCGACCGGCAGGCCGGTGACCGCCCGGTCGATGTCGTCGAGTGCGGTGTCGGGTTCGAGGAAGAAGTCACCGGCGAGCCGGAAACGAGCGATCCTGCCGTCTTCGACTTCGAGGTCGACGACGACGAGCTTTCCTCCTGGAACCTTGAATTCACCGTGCACGGTTACAGCTTAAGGCGAGGCCGTCGCCCCGGCGCCGTGCGCCGCGGAATCAGCGCCCGAGCACGACCGCACGCTCACCGGCGCGGATCGGCGCCGAGAAGCGATTGCCCGCAGGTGGCTGCGGGCACACGTACTGATCCGAGAACGCGCAGGGCGGCAGGTAGGCGCGGTTGAAATCGATGAGCACGGAGCCATCGGATGCCGGTTCCTCGACGGGCAGGAATCGGAACCGATAGGTCTCGGTGCCGTTGGTGCCGTCGGCGAAGACCGCGCTGAGCCCGCCCTGCGGGGCTCGGGTCGCGGCGAGTGTCACGGCGACGCCGTCGAGCGTGAAGTGCAGCCGACCGGCCAGATCCGTCTGCTGAGCATGCCCGTCGACGGTCGTGACCGTGATCGTCTCCCCCGGCGTCGGCTCGAACCGCGCCGCGATCCGCCACCCCTCCCGCGGCGGATACGCGTCGATCGCGCTGAACCGCTCGCGCTCCGGACGCCGCGGGTTGAAGACCCTCAGTGCCACATCGCCTCGCCGGTCGAAGACCCGCAGCTCGCGCCTTCCGAGCCGCAGCGTCTCGCCACCCCTGAGCGTGACGACCGAGCCTGCGGTGCCGAGATCGCTGCCGCGGATCCCTCCGTCTCCTGTGAGCGCCCAGAGCCCCGGAACCCCTTCGACGGCAGCAGGCTCGGTGATGAGCCAGTTCGTCGACTCGAGCGCGGCCGGGCCGTACTCGGCGCCGGCATAGCGCTCGCGCGACTCGTGCCCTGCACGCCAGTCGTCTTCGAAACCCACCCCGCACCTCCCTCTCGCCGCGAATCTATGCGGAAGGGAATGCGGTGTGCCGAGATGCCGTCACGCGGATTCACCCGCTGTAACGCGGGTTCACCGGGCGTAACACGGCGACGCGCGAACGCGGCTCTCGGGGATCAGCCGCGATCAGCGAGCGGGGATGCGCGCGTCGAGCCACGACAGCACGTCGGCCCTGACCTCGGCCTGCTGCAGCTCCTGGAAGATCTCGTGGCGCGCATCCGGATAGACGAGGGTGGTGATGTCGGTGAGGCCGGAGCGCGTGCGGTACTCGTCGGCGAGCTTGTGGACGCTCCGGGGCCCGCCGACCGGGTCGTCGCGACCGACGAGTAGCAGCAACGGGATGTCGTGTCCGAGGTCCTTGCGCGGTCGGCCGTAGAGCTTGGCCGCCTCGACGGGACCGAAGAGCTTGAGCAGCGGCACATCGGTGGTGAGCGGATCCTCGTCGAACGCCTTCCAGACGGCAGGGTCGCGGCTCAGCCACTCGAGGCCGGTGGCGTCCTCGCCCGCCCACCGGGCATTCAGCGGTGCGGCGTTGAGGAACCCCGGCGTGCGCAGCGCCGAACCCGACAGGATCACCGCGTCCCAGGCATCCGGGTGGTCGTTCACGAGCATCTGCGCGAGGAACGATCCCCACGAGTGCCCGAGCAGCACGAGCGGCAGGTCGGGGTGCTCGTCCGTGATGGTGCCGGTGAGCTGCCAGATCGCCGCCTCGGCCGCGCGCAACCCGCCCTTGCCGAGCCGGCCGAGCTTGGCCACGCCCTCGTGCTGGCGGATGCCTGTGCGCCCGTGCCCGCGGTGGTCGTCGGCGTAGACCCAGAACCCGGCCTCGGTGAGCGCGGTTATCAGGGCACCGTAGCGTCCGGCGTGCTCGCCGACTCCGTGCAGCAGCTGCACGACTCCTCGGGCTTCGCCCACCGCCTCATGGACGTCGTAGACGATGGCGATGCCGTGGGCATCCGTGAATTCGCGGGTATCCGTCACGCCCCCACACTACTGAGGCTGAGCGGCGTGCGTCAGGCCGACAGCGCCGAGATGACACCGCGCGCGATGTCGAGGTCGGTGACCTCGTACCCGCCGACCCCGTCAGCGGCCGAGCCCATGCGCCCGCCGCCGGCCTCGTGCACCGTCCGCTTGGCCGNNCGTGCCCCGTCCGCTTGGCCGAGAAGTGCAGTGCGTCGACGCCGGTCGCGGCGAGGGCTGCGGCGCTGGCGGCATCCACTCCGCTGCCCGCCATGATCTCGATCGATCCCGCAGCCTCGGCGACGAGGGCACGGAGCGTGTCGATGCCGTCGATCGCGACCGAGGCTCCGCCCGAGGTGAGCACGCGGCGCAGTCCGAGCGAGCGGGCGGCGATCAGGGTGGCGAGCGGATCTGCGGTGACATCGATCGCCCGGTGCAGAGTGACGGATGCTCCGCCCGCAGCGTCACGCAGTCGGCTCATCACGTCGACATCGAGGCGGCCCTCGGCATCCAGGGCTCCGATCACGACTCCGTCGGCTCCCGCCTCGATCGCGCGGCGGACGTCGCGCTCGGACAGCGCGATCTCGTCGGCGTCGTAATGGAAGCCCCCGGCGCGGGGCCGGACCAGCACGTGCACCTCGGGGCCGGCGTCGCGCGCGGCCTCGATCGCGAGCTCGAGGGTGGCGGGCGACGGTGTCAGACCGCCGAGGGCCAGTGCCTGGGCGAGTTCGACGCGCGCGGCGCCGACCGCTCCGGCGATGCGCACACCGGCGGAATCCTGCACGGCGATCTCGATCACGGGGGTTCGGGTCATCCGACCATTCTGGCCTGCCCGGGGACCGCGGCCGATGCAGGGTTTCCGGTTCGAGGGAAAATTACTTAGACTGTCTAAGTAATGTCTGCGTCTGATGAATCCCTCCAGCTCACCGCGACGGATCTGCGCATGGCGACGTTCCGGCTCGCCCGACGCCTGCGATGCGCCCGAGCCGTCGACGCGATGAGCGATGCCCAGCTGGCTGTGCTCGCCACGCTGCGCATGCACGGACGCCGCACGATCACCGCCCTCGCCGAGCGCGAGCGCGTGACGGCGCCGTCGATGACCAGCATGATCAACGGGCTCGAAGAGCAGGGCTTCGTGTTCCGCACGCCGGATGCCGAAGACCGCCGCCGCGTGCAGGTCGACATCACCGACGCAGGCACCGAGATCGTCGCGCAGACCATCCGGCGCCGCGACGAGCTGCTCGCCGAGATGCTCGGCGAGTTCGACTTCACGGAGGACGAGCTGACGACGCTGCGAGACGCGAGCGCACTGATCCGGAAGGTGGTCGACAGATGAGCGCGATGTTCCGTTCGTTCTCGAACATCAACTACCGCATCTGGTTCGCCGGCGCCCTGGTCTCGAACATCGGCGGATGGATGCAGGCGACCGCCCAGGACTGGGTCGTGCTCACCGAGCTCACCGACAACGACGCCGCCGCCATGGGGTTCACCATGGCGCTGCAGTTCGGCCCGCCGCTCGTGCTCGTCAGTCTGACGGGCTGGGTCGCCGATCGATTCGAACGGCGCCGCATCCTGCTCGCCACCCAGAGCGCGCTGCTGATGCTGGCCATCGCGGTCGGTGTGCTGTTGCTGAACGACGTGATGACGCTTCCGATGATGTTCTGCTTCGCCGCCGCCTTCGGCGTCGTCAACGCCTTCGACGCACCGGCGAGGCAGGCGTTCGTCTCCGACATGGTCTCGTCGGGCGACACGTCGAACGCGGTCGCCCTCAACTCGGCATCCTTCAACCTCGCTCGCATGATCGGCCCTGCCGTCGGCGGCCTGCTGATCGTCGCGATCGGCTCGGGATGGGTGTTCATCGCGAACGCCGTGACCTTCCTCGCGATGCTGGTCGCCCTACTGCTGCTGCGCACCGGCCAGCTCGCGCCGCGGCTCAAGAACCGTCGACCCGGCGGGCTCGCCGAGGGCTTCCGCTACGTGTGGGGGCGCAGCGATCTGCGCGTCGTCTTCGTGACGGTGTTCCTGATCGGCGCGTTCGGCATGAACTTCCCGATCTTCGCCTCGACCATGGCGCTCGAGTTCGGAGCCGGCGCAGACGGGTACGGCGTGCTGAGCTCGGTGCTCGCGATCGGCTCTCTCGCCGGCGCACTGCTCGCTGCCCGTCGCGACCGCGCCAGGGTGCGCGTCGTGATCCTGGCGGCCGGAGGATTCGGCATCGCCGCATTCATATCAGCGGCGATGCCGACATACATCTCTTATGCCGTCACCCTGACGTTCACCGGGTTCATGATCGTGACCCTGCTCACGACAGCGAACGGCTACGTGCAGATGACCACGGCGCCGGCCCTACGAGGCCGCGTGCTCGCGCTCTACATGGCCGTGATCATGGGGTCGACGCCGGTCGGGGCTCCGATCGCCGGATGGGTGGCCGATACGTTCGGGCCCCGCAGCGCGATCATGCTCGGCGGCACCGCCGGGTTCGTCGCCTGCGCGATCGGCGCGATCTGGGTGTTCACCTCAGGCCGCTTGCACCGCTCTGAGAGCAGCCGCTTCCTGATGACACTCGACGAGACCAGGCCGCTGAACGTCGTCGACGAAGCCGAGATCCTCGACAAGAAGGCGGATCCGGTCGAGTTCAGCGACGAGGCAGCCGTCACGACGCCGATCCGCACGTCGAAGAAGGAGTGACCGCGGTCTGAGCGCGGTCGGCGTCCTGCAGCCCGCGTTCTGAGCACGCGGCGGCGGTTTGTCAATGCCCTCCACGCGTGGCCGGGGCAGACGTACCGTCACGTCATGGACCAGAACACAGGACGCACCCCGCACGCCGAAGAGCCGGCCGAAGGCTCTCCCGCCCAGAATCCCGAGCACAACACGGCACCCGACGGACAGTCGGCGGCGGATGCCGAGCGTCAGCCCGACGAGCTCGACGGCAACGCCCAGGGCTCGAACCAGGGCGGCGCCATTCAGGGCGACAGCTCGCATGGCGACTCTCCCCGCGGAGCGATCCAGGGCGATGCCGAAGAGGGCAACGCTCAGGGCGCAGCCCAGGGCGGCGCGATCCAGGGCGACAGCTCGCATGGCGAATCCCCTCGCGGAGCCATCCAGGGCGACGCGAGCCCCGACCGTGACGCGGCCATCGGCGGAGACGAGCACACCGAAGACCAGTTGACCGCCGACAATGAGGTCGAGCGCGACACGCTGCGCAGCCTCGATCCGAACGACACCCCGGCCTGATCGGCGGGTCTGACGACGGGGGCGGATGCTGCGGCATCCGCCCCCGTCGTCATGCCATAGCCTGGCCGGATGACGAGAACGAAGACCACGTTGTCTGTGATCGCCATCGTTTCGGCAGCCCTGGCTCTCGCCGGCTGCGCGGTGGAGTCGGATGCCGGAGCAGCGAGCCCTTCCCCCACTGCGACCCCCACGGCCACCGCCCCGCCTGCGACGGCGACTCCCACGCCCGAGCCGACGGAGGCGAGCGCGCAGCGCCCGACGGTCGACACGATCAGCTGCGAGTCCATGCTGGATCCCGCGGTCGATCAGGAGCTGCGTTCCGCCGACCTGTTTCCTTTCGAGAAGCCGTGGACCCAGCTCGGCTTCACCCCCACCGGCGCGGCGATCGAGTGCCCCTGGGGAGTCGAAGGCAGCGTCGAATCCGCGACGTACTTCGCCTGGTCCGCTCTGGCGGAGGGCGAGGGCGAACAGTTCCTGGCTCTCGCCGCCGCGAACGACTACATCGCCCGCGAAGACGAGCAGGGCACATGGCTGACGTACTCCCATCCGAGCCCCCAAGACGAGTCGATCCTGGTCACCGACGAGTGGGTCGCCATAGCGGATACTCCCGAGTTGGTCTCGGCGATCCTCTGGACGCGCTGATCCCGACGATGGGCACGGCGTCCGATCGGTGACGCAGGCGCCTTGCCTCTCGCGCACCCGCTACCGTGGTCGCGTGACTGAATCGACTCGACGACCCACTCGACTGCGGCGGCTGCTCACATCTCTCACCGACCCTGATCGCCTGCCGCACATCGCTGCAGTGAGCGCCCTCTGCGGGGTTCTCACGTACCCCGATCCGGCGACGCAGACCACCGGCGGACGCCTCGGCGTGCGCATCGGCTCCGCTGCACTGTCGGGCTTCGTCACCTGGGTGGGACTGCGCGACCTGCAGGATGACTTCTTTCGCCGTCCGCTCCGCGCAGGCCTCACCGCGGTCGCGATCGGTGCGACGCTCGGTCTCGCCGATGCATCCGATGCGGTCGATGCGAAGCTGCATCGAGGCCTCATACGCCGAGGTGTCGCGCGTCCGCGGGCAGTGCTCGCCGCTGCGTCCGCGATCCTCATGGTCGTCGCCGCCGTGTCGGGCAGAAGCAGATCCGCCCCTGTCTCCGAGCCGGACGGCAGCGACGTCGCGGAAGAGACGACAGTCGAGATGCCCGAGGATGTCCGACGACTGATCGACGCCCTGCTCGCCGCGACCGAGAGCTGGGGTGCACCGCAGCTGCGAGTTCAACTCGCGGCGGCACGGGTGATCGAATACCTCGGCGAAGACGAGGACGCGTTCTATCCGGGGATCGGCTTCGAGGTTCCTGACGGTCTTCCCCGCGCTGTTCCGCACGACACGCGTTTCCCGGTCGCCGGCCGTTACCACCCGCTCGATGGACGCAGCGCCGACGTGACCCTCACGATCGCCGACGGAAAGCTCGCACACCTCAGCATCGCGCCGGGTGCCGACTGGACACCCGACGACGAGATCGTCTGGATGGATGCCGGAGGCTCCATCCAGGACATCGACCGCTGGCCTGCCCCCGACGAACTGGTCCTGCTCCTCGACACGGTCGACGGCCCCCAGGCTCGCGCCTGAGGCCGATCCTGGCGTCACGGGCGTCCGCGACGCGGTCACACGACGAAGGGGGCGGATGCCGCAGCATCCGCCCCTTCGTTCTTTTCAGCAAGTGTGTGCGGCCTCGACCTACCTGGTCCAGATTCGACGTAGTTGGCTCAAGTGCCGACTGAAGTTACGCTGTTCCCCGCCTCGACTGCTGAAGCGTAGAACGTGGCGCTGTTTCTGACCCCCGGAAATCAGGGGTTTATGGATACCTCAGGTCCACTCGGTTCGTACCCGCTGATGCGCCGCAGCTGAGCGAGTGCCTCCGCTCCGTCAGTTGGCCACAGGCGTTTCACCAGGTCTTCGGTCTGATCCAAGGTGAACCGCCAGAAGCGCGGGCTGTCGACGTAGCGGAAGTCGGCGCTGGTAATCATGAACTTCGGCATCCCGCCGAGCGACCGGTACGGGTGGCGCCCGTACCGGTACCAAAAGGATAGGGCGTCTTCGATGTCGAACCTGAGGTCGTCCGTTGCCTCAAGGTCGACGGATCCGTCCATACTCTCGAAGGTGGGCACGCAAACCAGAGTAGGTCAGACGCGCGGGCGCTGTGACAGCACCCCCTTCTGGGCGGCGGCCGCATCTGCCGTGTTGGCGAACGGTACCTGCTATGACTGAGAGCATGATTACCTCTTGGGCCGAGGCGGAGATGGCCGCCGCAATACACATGCGCTCGCTCGGTTTCGCTGATGCGGAGATCACCAAGCGCGGTGCAGACAAGGGCATCGACGTCCTCGCAGCCAGCGGCTCCGCTCAGGTGAAGCACATGCGCAAACCAGTCGGCTCTCCAACGGTTCAGCAGTTCATCGGAGCAGCGGCTCCGAACAGCGTCGCCCTCATCTACTCCCTCTCAGGTTTCACGGCGCAGGCCGTCGACATCGCCGATGACACAGATGTCGCATTGTTCACCTACACGGTTGAAGAGAGCTATTCGCCGTCTAACCGACATGCCCAGACGTTGGCCGAGATCGGTTACGTGGATTACACCCTCGACTCCCAGACTGAGCGATTCCAGAAGCTGGTTGATGGTGTCGGCACGTACCTGATGGAGGCATACTCGTTCGCTGGCAACGTCGCCTCTGCCGCGTCGAACTCGGCAGTCGCTACTTTGCGCCGCCGATTGGAGAATGTTCAGAACCAGTTGTCCGCGCACGAAGACGGTGCAGACGAAGCAGGGCTCCGTTCCGAGTTCGCGGCCATCCAGGAATCCCAGCGTCGACTTCTCTACCTCACCGAGGTTTTCGCGGACTGGGATTCCACCCGCGAGTTCAGCGGGAGCCTTCCCCGAATGATGATGAAAGCGATTCGAGTTGAGCAAATCTCTCTGGCTGTTGCTCGAGACCTCCAACTGACCCCGGGAGATGACTTCGAGCTGACGATGGACGATTGGGCGACGAACTGACCGGAAGCACGGACGGTATGAGGTACCGGGGTAGTGACCCGCGCTGTGTCCAACGTCGCCCGCAGTCTCAGACCGGTAACGTCATGATCTGACCCTCAGCTCATGACGACGTTTACTGCGTGCGTTGCGACACCCGCGTTCCGCGAGCGTCGAAGACGTGCGATGTGTGCAGCTCTACGGTTGGCACTCGTGACATTCGCGTGGTCGCGGAGCGTCCCGCCCGTGACGTAGATGAGGCTGTCCAGTTCTCCCTCCACCGTCACAAAGCTCCTCTTGTTCGTCTTGTTGATATCCATGGCCTCTCTATGCGGCACGTCACAGAAACCTGAATCATGACCGACATCACCTTCGTTCGCGCCGCGAGCCGCGACTCCATCGACCTCGCCAACGCGTTCTTCACGTCCCTCGGCTTCG
>NZ_JAGGPD010000274.1 GCF_018613995.1 Microbacterium sp. ISL-103
GGCAGCTGTCGACCACCAGGCGCACACCCGGCACGGTGAGAGACGATTCCGCGAGCGACGTGGTGACGATGATGCGCGGCCGCTCGTCGGGTGCGCGGCCGCGGATCACGGCATCCTGCTCTGCCGCGGGGATCTGACCGTGCAGCTCTCGCACGTCGAACGCCGCGCTGGCGTCGCGGATGCGGCGAGCGACCTCCGACACCTCGCGGGCGCCCGGCGCGAAGACCAGCACGTCGGCCCGAGGGTCGTCGCGCACGAGATCCAGGGCGGCGGATGTCGTCGTGCGCGCGATGTGATCGAGGAACCCTCGTGTGACCCCCCGCTCGTCGAGACGCGGTACGGGGCTCGGCGCCCAGCGCTCGGTGAGGGGGAAGGCGGGGATCCGGTGGCCGACGATCGGGGCGGGCGCATCGTCCGAGCCGAGCACGCCCGAGATGCGCGCGGCGTCGAGGGTGGCCGACATGGCGACGACCAGGAGGTCGTCGCGCAGTTCGCGCACCTCGGAGAGCAGTCCGATCAGCAGGTCGGTCTCGAGAGCGCGCTCGTGCACCTCATCGAGGATCACCGCGGACACTCCGTCGAGCCCGGGATCATCGAGCATCCGCCGCAGCAGCACTCCGGCCGTGACGAACTCGATCTGCGTCTCGAGCCCGGCAGAGCGCTCGCCGCGCACGGTGAAGCCGACGCGAGAACCGAGCGGCGAGCCGTCGAGGTGGGCGAGGCGACGGGCGGCGGCTCGGGCGGCGACCCGGCGAGGCTGGGTGACGATCACGCGCCCGGTCGCCCGGGATGCCACGAGCGGCGGCACGAGGGTGGTCTTGCCCGTGCCGGGCGGTGCGCTGATGACCACGGACCTGCTCGTGTCGAGCGCCGCCGCGAGTTCGTCGAGGGTGACCGCGAACGAGAGTCCTGCGCCGACGGCGGCGAGGTCGAAGGCGGCGGTGGTCATCTCCCCAGTCTGCCCGGTCTCCACGACTCCGCAGGCGACGGATGCCGCGACCGATCCGGCCGCGGCATCCGCTGTGCGCTGTGTGCTGACTACTCCGCTGCGGGAGCCGGCGGTGCCGGCGGCGGCGGGGTGGTCGGGGCCGACCTGCGAGTCGGCGCTGCGGTCGGGGCGGATGCCGCGGCCACGCCCTCGCCGATGCCACGTCCGACGGCCTGGCCCTGGATGATCGACGCCAGGTCGAGTCCGGTCGCCGCGCTGACGCTGTCGAACACCGACTTGAGCGCCTTCGCGCTGTCGGCGCCGACGACGTTCGAGGCGCCGTCTTCGCTGGATCCGCCGATGATCGAGACGTTTCCGATCGTGGCATAGCCCTTCGAGAACTCGGCCATGATCGAGGGCAGCACATCGAGCACGCGCTGCGACAGGAACGCGTCCTGGTTCGACGCGATGGCCTTCGCCTCGGCCTCGACGGCGGCGGCTCGCGCCTCACCCTCGGCGCGGATCGCGTCTGCCTCGGCGTTCGCCCGCAGGCGGCGTGCCTCGGACTCGGCCTCGGCCTGGGCGCGCAGCGCGTCGGCCTCACCGGACGCGCGGGCGATCGCCGCTGCGGCCTCACCGTCGGCCTTGGCGCGGTCTGCCTGGGCCTGCTGCTCGGCGATGCGGGTGCGAGCTTCTGCCTGCTTGACCTGCTCGATAGCGCCGGCCTCTGCGGCACGCTCACGCGTGTAGAGCTCGGCCTGAGCCCGGGTCTCGGCCTCGTATCGCTGGGCGTCGGCGACGCGCTTGACGTCGGCGTCGAGCTGAGCCTGACGGTTCTCGGCCTGCTGCTGCAGAACGGCCTGCTGGGCCTGCTCGCGGGCGAGGTTCTCTGCCTGCTCGGCCTCGGCACGCGCACGGCCGATGCCGGCGTTCGAGTTCGCCGTGTTCGTGTCGAGCGCGGTCTGCTCGATCAGGTTGGCTTCCTGGTTCGAGATGTTCTTCTGGTTGATCGCTCGGTCGGCGTTGGTCTGCGAGATCTCGGCCGACTGACGCTTCGCCTGGATCTCGGGAGCACCGAGCGACTGGATGTAGCCGACCGCGTCGGTGATGCCCTTGATCTGGAACGAGTCGAGGATCAGGCCCTGCTCGGCCAGCTCCTGCGAGACGTCGGCGGCGATCTGGTCGGAGAACTTCTTGCGCTCCCGCATCAGCTCGACCACCGACAGGGTGGCGACGATGCCGCGCAGGGCACCTTCGAGCTGCTCGGTGGTGAACTGCTCGATCGCGGCGTCCTGCGAGGCGAAACGCTCGGCAGCGCGGCGAACGAGGATCGGGTCGGAGCCGATCTTCACGATGGCGACGCCGTCGACGTTCAGGGTGACGCTGTCGAGCGACTGGGCCTCGGCGTTGAGCGAGACCTGGCGCGAGCGCAGCGAGATGATCTCGTGGCGCTGCGTGATCGGGTTCACCAGCGACTTGCCGTTCACGATGACCGTGACGGGCGACTCCGACATCTCGTCGGTCGTCGTGCCGTCTGCCGCGATCACGGCACGCTGCACCTTCTGCTTGCGTCCCGAGATGACGAGCGCCTCATCGGCGCGCGCGACCTTGATCCAGCTGCGTGCGAACAGCAGCAGGATGAGCAGGACGACGATAGCGACGGCTACGCCGATCCCGACGATGATGAGGATGCCGACGATTCCGGCGATCTCCATGGATGACCTCCCTGGTTCCCCCCGAGGGGGCGGTCTTGGATGCCGGCGCGGCCGCGCGGGCGTTCACGCTCCACCCTGCCAGAAAAGGGGAGATGCCGTCGCGGGCAGAAATCCCCGGTCAGCGACCGCGAAGCTTCTCCGCCAGGTCGCGGAGGGTCTTCAGCTCGTGGTCGTCGAGTCGCGACATCCGGTCGGCGATCGAGCGCCCGTGCACGGTCGCGATGCTGCGGAACGCCTTGGTTCCGGCCTCGGTCGCCCTGATGAGCGCGCCTCGCCCGTCGTCGGGGTCTGGGCACTTCGAGACGAGCCCGCGGGAGACCATGCGGTCGATCAGGCGCGAGACGCTCGGCTGGCTGATGAGCATGTTGGAGGTCACATCACGAAGCCGGGCCGACATGCCGGGGGAGCGGGTGACGGTGAGCAGCACGTCGTACTCGGCCTGGGCGAGGTCGCCGTGGTCGAAGTCGGCGTTCATCTCGGTGAACAGCTCGTGCTGGGCGCGGAACAGACTCTCCCATGCCTCGACGGCGAGCTTGCGATCGGTCATGGTGAACAGATTACTGGCAACAGTAAAGGGCCGGTCGGAGAGGCTCCCGACCGGCCCTTGTCCCTTGCACCAAGAGTGTCCTGCAATCACATGCGGTGTATGCCACAGCAAACATTCACCGTGCGATCACTCTATAACGGCGAGGTAACGAATGCAACGGTTTGATCACGGAATCTTCGCGAGGGCCAGGCGGCCGCTGTCCGCGCTGTGCCGGTATTCCGTTGCTGTATATCGGCTACCGCGTAATCCACGGACCCATTTCTGATCTCTTAGAAGAGTCGCGATTGGGAGCGACTCGAATCGGAACTGGGGATGACGATGACTGGGGAACGCAGAGTCGTGCGCGCGCACGGAACGATGACAGGCGGGGCACGGCCCTCGCGAAAGCACGGCGCCATCGCCGCGATCATGGGTGTGATCGCGGCGATGTCGACGCTTCTGGGGGTTGCGCTGCCCGCCGCAGCGGCTCCGACGGTGACCTACACCGGGGCCATCAGCGGTCTCTCGATCGAGAAGTCCAGCGGTACGGGGCCCGTCGGACAGTGGCAGCAGGTGCGCATATCGGGGGAGTGGTCGGTTCCCGACGGAGCGGTCGCCGGTGAGACCTTCGGGATGACGCTGCCTACGCAGTTCCATCGTCAGACGGCCGGCGGATTCACCATCACCGATCCCGACACCGGTGAGGTCATGGCGAACTGCGTGGTGTCGGACGGCGATGGGCCCGACGTGGTGTGCACGCTGACCGATGCGGTCGACGGCAAGGAGCAGGTGGGCGGGTCGTTCTGGATGCAGGCCACGGCCTCGCAGCTCACGACCTCGGAGACGGTGCGCTTCGATCTGGGGGACACGGTCGAGATCGTCGATCTTCCGGGGCAGGGGGGCATCATTCCCGAGGAGCTGGGCGAAGACGCACTGCCGTACAAGTACGCCGGGACGACGGCGACCGACGGGCACCTGAAATGGGTCGTCGGAATCCCGAGCGCATTCGTCGACGACGGCGGCTTCACGATCTCGGACGTCCTCGATCAGGGTCTCGCCGACCATCACTACACCGGAGAGGTGACGCTGCGTCAGCGTCCGGTCGAGGACGGTGCAATGGCGGGGACGTGGACTCCGGTCTCTCCCGCGAGCTACCGGGTCGTCTTCGCCGATGACGGTGAGTCCTTCAAGGCCGTCGCGTCGGGGCTCCCGGTCGCGGGATTCGCCTACGAGCTGGTCTACTACACGCAATCCGAACTGCCGGTCGTCGACGGGCAGGTGTTCGGCAACCACGTCATCGTGAACACGATCGAGACCTCTGCGACGCATACGATCACCGAAACGGGCGGCGGTGACGGCAACGGCGTCGGGTATACGCGATTCTCGATCAGCAAGGCGCTGACCGGCGACGGCGCCGACGCGGCGAGAGGCGCGACCTACACGGTGCGCTACTCGGTGAAGGGGTCGGATGCTCCCGCGAAGACCCTGACGGTGCCGGTCGGCCAGCCGGTGGCCGGTGATCGTGCCCCGCTGGGGTCGACCTTCGTGATCGAGGAGATCGACCTCCCCACGATCGAGGGCGTGACATGGGGCGCATGGTCGATCACGGGTGACGGGGTGGTCGACGCGGGCGACGGCACGTATGAGGTGACGCCCGCAACAGTGGCAGGCGTGCAGCTCACACTCACCAACACCGCGAATGCGCTCCCCATGGTGGAGCCGACACCGACACCCGCACCCACTCCGATGCCGACACCGACACCGACAGCCATCTCGGTTCCGGCGCCGACGCAGACACCTGCGGCGGTCGCTCCCGGTACGGACCTGGCCCTGACCGGGGGTGGCGACGTGTCGGGATTCCTGGTGCTCGCTCTCGCGCTGATCGTCGGCGGCGGGATCGCTACCGCCGTCACCGCCACGCGACGGGCGGACGCCGCGCGGCGCTGATCGGGAATTCCAGATGACAGCAGGCGGTCACCTCGTGGTGACCGCCTGCTGTCGATGTGCCGGCGTCGCGCCGGGCGTGCTCAACGGATCGCGTAGACCGCGCTGCCCACGATCACGGCCACGAGCGTGGTCCAGCCGATGATCGCCACACCCTGCCAGATGAGGATGCGGACCTTCCCGACCCCTGCAGCGGCCAGCATCGTCGCGGTGAACTGCGTCGGCAGCAGGAGCGGACCGAGCAGGCTCACCCCGGGAACGCCGTAGCGTTCGAACGCCCGCTGGAACTTCTCACGCCGTGCGCTGCCCCGATCGGACTCGGCGGGCACGTCTTCGAGCGCTCCGCCGCCTCCGGCCGCGACCGCCTGACGGCTGCGGTTGCGGTTCACGATGGCCGTGCGTGCCCCCGAGCTCGCGATCACGAGCACGGCGACGCAGAGGAAGTTGCCGACGATCGCGGCGATGGCGGCGACCACGGGGTGGATGCCGCCGATGATGCCTATCGACACCGCGCCCTCGCCCTCGATGAAGGGGATCGCGCCGGCCAGGGCGACGATCAGAGGCTGGAGGAGTTCGGGCACCTGGGCGACGAAGCCCTGGAAGGTCTCGATGAGGTTCATGGAGTGCTCCTGTCGATGGATGCGCCGGTGTCTCCGCCGCGATGGATCCAGTCCACCGCGTTCCGTGCCGTAGCGGCAGTGTCGAGGCGTCACCGCTTTCCGGGTGCTCCTCCCTCGGCATCCGTGACATGTGTCACGCCCGTATCGTGGGGGCATGCCCAGCCCTTCCGCGGTCGTCGAACCGCTCGGAGACCCGCCTCCCGGAGCGCGCCAGCTTGCGCGGGGAATCACCGCGACCTGGTGGTACACGATCTCGGCCGTGCTCTTCCTCGAGGTGTTCCTGGTGCTCGTCTGGGTTCTGCAGACTCTGGCCGAGCCCGGGAGTACGACAGCCCTTCTCGTGGTGGCCCTCGGCGGTCTCGTCTGGTGGGCATCCACGGTCGTTCTGCTGGCGAGCTATCGGCACCGGCTGGATGCCGAGCCGGGCATCCCCTGGGCGCGCATCGCCGGTCCGCTCCTGATCGCGATCGCCTACGGCGCCGCAGCGGGCCTGATGATCGACAGCTGGCTGCTCGCCGTCATGCCGCTCGCGCAGTCCGTCGTGCTGCTGAACTGGCCGAAGGGGGTGCGGCTGCGCGTCGTGGTGCTGATGACACTGGTGCTGCTGTGCATCGCGTTCATCGACGCCGCCCGCGGCGCCGCCCCGGCGGGAGCGCCCGGATGGATCCCCGCGGTGTACGCGATCCTCATTCCGGCGATGTCGGTGAGCTCGCTCTGGTGGTGGGACGTTCTCGTCGCCGTCGACCGCGCCCGCGCGTCGGAGTCGCGTCTCGCGGCGACGCAGGAGCGCCTGCGCGTCGCCACCGACGTGCACGACCTGCAGGGGCACCACCTGCAGGTGATCGCGCTGCAGCTCGAACTGGCGGAGCGCCTCATGGGCAGAGACCCCGACGCAGCCCTCGAACAGCTGCAGGCGGCGCGGGTGAGTGTCGACGAGGCTCGTCAGGGCACGCGAGATCTCGCGACGCGATTCCGATCGGTGCCGCTCGGAGATGAGGTCGCCAACGCGCGCGACCTGCTCAGCGCGGCGGGACTCGCGGTCGAGGCCGACATCGCCCCGGATGCCGACGACGCCCCTGCCGCAGCACTCGGACCCGTGATCCGAGAGACGACCACCAACGTCCTCAGGCACGGCGGCGGTCGTCACGCGCGCCTCGCCCTCAGAAGGGTGCCGCAGGGGTGGCGCTACGAGGTCGCGAACGACGTGATCGCCGGGGCGGCGGGGGAGCCTGTGGGATCCGGACTCGACGGCGTGCGACGCCGCATCTCCGAAGCGGGAGGAACCCTCGAGATCCGTGACCATGACGGGGACTTCGTGGTGATGGTCACCGTGCCTGCGAGCGTCGGGGCCGCCTCCGACGCGGGGGAGCGGCGATGATCCGGGTACTGCTCGCCGATGACGAGGCGATGATCCGCTCGGCGCTCGCCGCCCTGTTGCGACTCGAAGGCGACATCGAGGTGGTCGCCGAGTGCGCCGACGGCGAGCAGGCGCTCGCCGCAGCCCTCAGACTGCAGCCCGACATATGCCTGCTCGATCTGGAGATGCCCGGGCTCGACGGCGTCGAAGTCGCCGAGAGGCTGAATCGCGCCATCGCCACCCGGTGCATCGTGGTCACCCGGCATGCCCGACCGGGGGTGCTGCGCAGGGCACTCGCCTCCGGTGTCTCCGGCTTCCTGCCGAAGTCGCGCGGTGCCGACCAGGTCGCCGATGTCATCCGACGGGTCGCGGCGGGTGCTCGCTACGTGGATCCCGAGATCGCGGCGGATGCGCTGAGCGACGAGCGCTCACCTCTCACTGACCGTGAGCTCGATGTGCTGCGTGCCGGGCGCCGCGGCGAGACGACAGGCCAGATCGCCCGGTCGTGGTCGCTCGCGCCGGGGACGGTGCGCAACCACGTCTCTGCCGTGCTCGCGAAGCTGTCAGTGGGGACGAGGCAGCAGGCGGTGCTGCTCGCTGAGGAGCGAGGCTGGATCTGAGCCGGGCGACCGGCCGGAGAATGCGGATGGGGCTGTGGGTGCAACCCCATCCGCGACCACGCGGGGAGATGCGCGGCTGAGACCGATGCCGACTCGTGTCCCCCAAGGCCGGCGTCGGGTCTCATATGCAAGACCCCGCACCGGGCAGAGCGTGACGCGCGGCGTGAAAAATCTTCTCGCGAGGGTCGTTCTCAGTGCTCGTGGTGCGCGTGGTCGCG
>NZ_JAGGPD010000275.1 GCF_018613995.1 Microbacterium sp. ISL-103
CATCGACCGATTCAGCATCGACCGATTCAGCATCGACCGATTCTCCGTCGACCGATTCGGCATCGACCGAATCGTCCGCGGCCGCGATGTCGTCGACCGACTCGTTCTCGGAGAGACCCGACTCGGCATCGACATCGAGAGGCGAATCCGCACCGGCACCGGCACCGGCACCGGCATCGGCATCCACATCCGAGGACGCCACGGGCGCCCCGAAGAGGATCTCGTCGAACGACGGAGACGCTTCCGCGCTGGAGCTGTCGGAGGCGTCGGAATCCTCGGCCGGCTCTTCGTCGACGTGCGTATCGGCCGCCTCGGAGACGACATCCGCGGCGTCCTCGGCGTCGTTCGCGTCGGAGGCGGCGGCGGCGTAGCCGAGTTCCGCGGCCGCATACTC
Organism: Microbacterium sp. ISL-103; assembly: GCF_018613995.1. Lineage (GTDB taxonomy): Bacteria > Actinomycetota > Actinomycetes > Actinomycetales > Microbacteriaceae > Microbacterium. The sequence continues at coordinate 395 of NZ_JAGGPD010000275.1, forward strand.
GACATCATCGGCGGCGGCAGCGGCATCCGCGTCGGCATCGGCCTGCACATCGGCGGCTTCGGATGCGGCGGCTGCAGCGGCGGCATCCGCCCGAGCATCCTCTGCGTGCGGCTGAGCGTCGGCGTCGGCTTCGACATCCTCAGCACCCGCGGTACCGGCGCCGTCACTCGCACCCGTCGCGTCGCCGGCTCCATCCGCGTCGGCGGAGGAGAGCGGAACAGCGGCGACAGCGGCGAGATCCGACGAGTCGGTCGATGCGTCCGCCTCGTCCATGGCGATCGGCGCGGATGCCGCGGCGACCGCACGCGGCTCGAACCGGCCGCCGCGCACGAGGTCGATGAAGACGTCTTCGAGCGTGGGGCCGCGCTGCACGAGAGTGCTGAGCGCGATGCCTGCCGAGGCGGCGATGGCGCCGACCGTGCCGGCGTTGCTGCCGCGCACGGTGAGCCCGGAGCGCAGTACCTCGACCTCGAGGCCGGCGGTCGACAGGGCCGTGGTGAGGGCTGCGCGATCCGCGGCATCGACGATCACGGCGCCGCCGGAGGGGTCGGCGAGCTTTTCGATGCCGCTCGAGAGAACGAGGTGCCCCTTCGACAGCACGAGCACATGGTCTGCGACCTGCTCGACCTCGCTGAGTACATGCGAGGAGACGAGAACCGTGCGGCCCTCGTCGGCGAGACGGCGCATCAGGAGCCGCATCCAGCGGATTCCCTCGGGGTCGAGTCCGTTGGCCGGCTCATCGAAGACGAGGGCGCCGGGGTCGCCGAGCAGGGCGTGGGCGACGCTCAGGCGCTGCCGCATGCCGAGCGAGAAGCTGCCGATGCGGCCTTCGCTCTCGTGCTCGAGCCCGACCAGCGAGAGCACCTCGTCGACGCGCGACAGAGGGATGCCGTTCGCCTTCGCCGCGATCGTCAGCTGGCGCGCGGCCGAGCGACGCGGGCGGTAGACGGTCTCTTCGAGCACCGAACCGATCGTGCGAAGCGGGTGGCGGAGCTCGGGGTAGGCGACGCCGCCGATCGTGGCGGTGCCGCTGGTGGCCCGCACCTGACCGAGCAGGATGCGCAGCGTGGTGGTCTTGCCGGCCCCGTTCGGGCCGAGGAAAGCGGTCACGACACCGGGCTCGACTCGTGCGGAGAAGTCGGACACCGCCGTCACGTCGTTGAAGCGCTTCGTGACGCGCGTGAACTCGAGCACCTGTCCGTCGGGCATCTGCGACCTCTCGTTGCAGTGGGCAGTTCTGTCTATCCTGCCGGAAAAGCCGCCGGATCGTGCATTTACCGTACGAACGCCCCCAGATGCAAGGGTCGGCGCACGGGGTAGCCTGGCACCCGTGACCGATCTCATCGCCGCATCCAAGGTCCTCGTACGCACCGAAGGAGCCCTCGGCAGACTCACGTTGAATCGACCTGAGGCGATCAACGCCCTCGATGTCGACATGATCGAGGAGCTGACCCGCGCGCTCGACGCCTGGCGTGAAGACACCGATGTGCAGATAGTGCTCATCGACGGAGAAGGCGAGCGCGGCATGTGCGCCGGCGGCGACGTGCGGAGTCTGCACGCGCAGATCGTGGCAGGACGCGCTGACGAGACCACGGAGTTCTTCCGCGCCGAGTACGCGCTGAACGCGATGATCGCCGAGTACCCGAAGCCGCTGGTGGCGCTGGCCGACGGCATCACGATGGGCGGGGGCATCGGCCTGGCGGGGCACGCTGCCATCCGCATCGTCACCGAGCGGTCGAAGCTCGCGATGCCCGAGACGCGCATCGGCTTCACGCCGGATGTCGGGGGAACCTGGTTGCTGGGCCGGACCCCGGGCAGGTTCGGCGAGTACTTCGGTCTGACGGGGTCGACCATGAACGGGGCGGATGCGGTGCTTCTGGGCTTCGCGGATCACTTCGTGCCCTCCGACCGCCTCGATGCTCTGCGCGAGGCTCTCGCCTACCGCGCCGATCCCACGGGGCCTGCCGAGATCGTGCTGCTGTTCGACGAGACGCCGGAGCCGTCGACGCTGCCTGCCTCTCGCGGCTGGATCGACCACGCCTTCTCGGCCGACACGGTCGCCGAGATCGTGTCGCGTCTGCGTGCGGCCGACGAGGCGGATGCCGCCGCGACCGCCGACCTGCTCGAGGGCCTGGCGCCGACGGGGCTGGCCGTGACGCTCGACGCCGTGAGAGAGGCGCGGGACATGCCGAATCTGCGCGCGGCGCTGGAGGGGGAGTACCGCAGGGTGATGTGGTTCGTGACGCAGCATCCCGATCTCGTCGAGGGCATCCGGGCCCAGCTCATCGACAAGGACCGCACCCCGAAGTGGAACCCGGCGACCATCGCCGACCTCGCCCCCGACGCCGGTGCCGAGGCGCGGGATTTCGTGCCCGCACGCCCCCTCTTCTGAGGCATATCGGTATATCCGCGGTTCTTCGCCGCGGTGCATAAACCGCTGGCCGCGCCCGAAATGGTTCGCTGTCAGCGAAGGTCCGCCTGCAGGGGGATACGAATGTCGGCGGTTCGTGGCACTCTTGCTTGTGCGCGATCGTCGGCCTGCGTCCGCCCGTCGGGAGATCTGCGACTTCAACCTTCCTAGAAAGTGCGCCTGTGCTGGGAAAAATTCTCGTCCGCTATCTCACTCGATATAAGTGGTTGCTTCTGGCCGTGCTGGTGTTCCAGTTCGCCAGCGCGATCGCGACCCTCTACCTGCCCCGCCTGAACGAAGACATCATCAACAAGGGCGTCGCGCAGTCCGACACCGACTACATCTGGCGCACCGGCCTGCTCATGCTCGCGGTGTCGCTCGGCCAGATCATCGCCTCCGTCATCGCGACCTACTTCGCCGCACGCGCCTCGATGGGTGCGGGCCGCCACATCCGTGCCGATGTCTTCGGCAAGGTCAGCGGCTTCTACGAGCGCGAGGTCTCGCAGTTCGGCGCAGGCTCGCTCATCACCCGCAACACGAACGACGTGCAGCAGGTGCAGATGCTGGCCATGATGGGCGCGACCATGCTCGTCACCGCTCCGCTGCTCGCGATCGGCGGCATCATCTTCGCGGTGCAGACGAACATCGGCCTCAGCTGGCTGATCGCCGTCTCGGTGCCGTTGCTGCTGATCGTCGCCGGCATCGTCGTGAGCCGCATGGTGCCGCTGTTCCGCAGCTATCAGGGCAAGCTCGACACCGTCAACCGCGTCATGCGCGAGCAGCTGACCGGCGTGCGCGTGGTGCGTGCGTTCGTGCGCGAGCGCATCGAAGAGGAGCGCTTCCGCGAGGCGAACACCGACATCATGGTGGTCGGCCGCAAGGTCGGCTCGCTGTTCGTGCTGCTGTTCCCCCTGTTCATGCTCATCCTCAACGTCACGATCGTGGCGGTCGTCTGGTTCGGCGGCATCGAGGTCAACAGCGGCACGGTGCAGGTCGGCACGATCTTCGCGTTCATGCAGTACATCGGCCAGATCATGGGCGGCGTCATCATGGCCAGCTTCATGGCGATCATGATCCCTCGCGCGGCGGTCTCGGCCGAGCGCATCGGCGAGGTCCTCGACACGACGTCGAGCATGGAGCGTCCGGCCAACGGCGTCACCGAGTTCCCGTCTCCCGGATCGGTCGCATTCGACGACGTCGAGTTCACCTATCCCGGGGCCGACTCTCCGGTGCTCACGGGCATCAGCTTCGCGGCCGACCCCGGAGAGACGGTCGCGATCGTCGGTTCCACCGGCGCGGGAAAGACCACACTCGTCTCGCTGCTTCCGCGCCTGTTCGACGCCACAGGTGGCGCCGTGTCCGTCGGTGGCACCGATGTGCGCGAGGCCGATGTGGAATCGCTGTGGGCGACCATCGGTCTGGTCCCTCAGCGTCCCTTCCTCTTCACCGGCACCGTGGCCTCGAACCTCCGCTACGGACGCGAAGAGGCCACCGACGAAGAGCTCTGGCATGCGCTCGAGATCGCGCAGGGTCGTGATTTCGTCGAAGAGATGCCGCAGGGACTCGAATCGCGCATCACGCAGGGCGGTACGAACGTGTCGGGCGGTCAGCGTCAGCGTCTCGCGATCGCCCGCGCGATCGTCCGGCAGCCGCAGATCCTCGTCTTCGACGATTCGTTCTCCGCTCTCGACCGCACCACCGATGCCCACCTGAGACAGGCTCTGTGGCGCGAGTTGCCGCACGTCACGAAGATCGTGGTCGCTCAGCGCGTGTCCTCGATCACGGATGCGGATCGCATCGTCCTGCTCGAGGGCGGCACCATGGTCGGCGTCGGCACACATGAGGAACTGCTCGAGACGAGCAAGACCTACAGAGAGATCGTCGAATCGCAGTTGGGGGTGGACGCATGAGCGAGCAGAACACGCCCCGGACCCGCCGTGGTCGCGCGGCCGCCGAGACCGCCGTCGCGCAGACGACCGAGCCGGAAATGACCGAGGAAGAGAAGTACGAGGCCGAGCTCGCCGAGAAGGCGCGCCAGAACGGAGGCGGCTGGGACAGCGTCGCACCGGGCAAGGCCGACAACTTCGGCAAGAGCTTCAGCCGGATGATCGGTCTGCTCAAGCCGTCGGCCGTGTGGTTCATCCTCGTGTCGATCGCGGGCGCCGTCGGTGTCGTGCTCACGGTCGCCGCGCCGAAGGTGCTCGGCGAGGCGACGAACCTCATCTACAAGGGTTTCCTCTCCGTGCAGCTCGGCTTGCCGAGCGAGAACTTTCCCGGCTTCCCGGCAGGAACCTCGCAGGACGAGGTCGTCGCCGCTCTCCGCCAAGGCGGTCAGGACGACTACGCGAACCAGGTCGAGGCCCTCGGCAGCTTCCAGGTCGGCGACGGGGTGGACTTCGAGGCGCTGCGGTGGGTCATCATCGCCGTGCTCGCGATCTACATCGTCGCGGCCTTCCTCAGCTGGATCCAGGGCTACGTCATCAACGTCATCATGGTGCGCACCATGTGGCGCCTGCGCGAGTCGGTCGAGGCGAAGATCAACCGCCTGCCGCTGTCGTACTTCGACAAGGTGCAGCGCGGTGACCTGATCTCGCGCGTGACCAACGACATCGACAACATCACCCAGACCATGCAGCAGTCGCTGTCGGGTGCGATCACCGCCGTGCTCACGGTCGTGGGCGTGCTGGTGCTGATGTTCTCGATCTCCTGGCAGCTCGCCCTCGTCGCCCTCGTCGCGCTGCCTCTCATGGGCGTGATCTTCGGCGTCATCGGTCCGCGGTCGCAGAAGGCCTTCGGAACGCAGTGGCGCAAGGTGGGGCGTCTGAACGCCCGCGTCGAAGAGGCATTCTCGGGTCACGCGCTGGTCAAGGTGTTCGGCCGCGAGCAGGACGCCCTCGACAAGTTCAAGGACGAGAACGAGGAGCTGTTCCAGGCGAGCTTCAAGGCGCAGTTCCTCTCCGGCATCATCATGCCGGCGATGACCTTCGTCGGCAGCCTCACCTATGTGGGCATCGCGGTGCTCGGCGGTCTCATGGTGGCCAGCGGACAGCTGCGTCTCGGTGACGTGCAGGCGTTCATCCAGTACTCGCAGCAGTTCACTCAGCCCCTGTCGGAGCTGGGCGGAATGGCCGCGGTCGTGCAGTCGGGCACCGCATCGGCCGAGCGGGTCTTCGAGCTGCTCGACACCGAGGAGCAGGAGGCCGATGCCTCTGACGCCCCGAAGCTGAACGGCGGTCAGGGTGTCGTCGAGTTCGAGAACGTCGCGTTCTCGTACACGCCCGATCGCCCTCTCATCACCGACCTCTCGTTCCAGGTCGAACCCGGGCAGACGGTCGCGATCGTGGGCCCGACGGGCGCAGGCAAGACGACGCTCGTCAACCTGATCATGCGGTTCTACGAGCTGAACGGCGGGCGCATCCTGCTCGACGGTCAGGACATCTCGAAGATCACGCGCGACGAGCTGCGCTCCCGCACGGGCATGGTGCTGCAGGATCCGTGGCTGTTCGCCGGAAGCATCCGCGAGAACATCCGGTACGGCCGCTCCACGGCGACCGACGACGAGATCCTCGACGCTGCCAAGGCGACGTACGTCGACCGCTTCGTGCATTCGCTGCCCGAGGGGTACGACACCGTGCTCGACGAGGATGCGTCGAACGTCTCGGCGGGCGAGCGTCAGCTGATCACGATCGCACGGGCGTTCGTCGCGCAGCCGTCTATCCTCATCCTCGATGAGGCGACGTCTGCGGTCGACACCCGCACGGAGGTGCTGCTGCAGCACGCGATGGCGGCGCTGCGCCAAGGGCGCACCTCGTTCGTGATCGCGCACCGTCTGTCGACGATCCGCGACGCCGACCTCATCCTCGTGATGGAGCACGGAGACATCGTCGAGAAGGGGACGCACGACGAACTGATCGCCGCGCAGGGCGCCTACTGGCGCCTCTACCAGTCGCAGTTCGAGCAGGCCGCGACCGACATCGACGCCGACGAGGCCCTGACAGGATCGACTCCCGTGGTCGTCAGCGGCGACGCAGACGACGAGGCAGCCGCGGCGCAGGTGGGCGCATCGGTGGGGCCTCAGGTTCCCACGGCCGAGGCGGCAGCCGCGCAGGCGATCGTCGAACGGCCGGATGCCGGAGGCCCGCGGGCCTGACCGCAGGCCCAGCCAGCCCCTGCCTGACACACAGACGCCCCGCCCCGTTCATCGGGGCGGGGCGTGCGTCATGTGCACGGGTGCCGGGCCGTGCCGTGCCGTGGGGCGCTCAGGGCTGGGGTTCGACGACACCGAAGAGCTCGAGCGGATGCGTCATGCGCCACCAGGGGCTGGGAGGATCGACGTCATCGGCCAGCGAGATCGACGTCGTGACGGTGTTGAGCGGTCCGGCACTCGTCAGCGTGCCGATCGAGTCGCCCTCCTCGCGGCTCTCGCCGAGAGAGAAGGCCGTCGACGTCTGCGCGATGGCGCCGTTCCACAGCACGACATCGGCATCGGCATCGGCCACCACGTCCGTGGTGGTGCCCCAGAGGGTCGACACAGTGCCGACGACAGTGCCCTTCGCGACCGCGGGCGCCTGCGCGGCCAAGGCTGTCTCGACCTGGGTGAACAGCGACCGGGTCTGAGTGAGGCGCTGCGCGTCATCGGCCTGTCCGAGCACCGCCGCATACAGGCGCACGGTGGTGTCGTCGACGGTGATGTCCTTCGCGGCCAG
>NZ_JAGGPD010000276.1 GCF_018613995.1 Microbacterium sp. ISL-103
GGAGACGGGGCGGTCGGAGATCTCGCCGGTGCCGACGCTCCCCCCCCTAAGCAGCGACGGCCGTCCGCTCGCGGATCGGCGCCACTGTGAGGGTTGCGAGGGCCACGAGCACGAGTGCGGCTCCCCAGACGAGCTGATACCCGCCGGTCGTCGAGACCACAACCGCAGCGAGCGCCGGCGCCAGCGCCTGACCGAGGTTCATGGCGACGATGGCGAGTCCGAGATCTCCCCCTGCGCGCGCCGGATCCGGGAGCACGTCGATGAACATCGCGTTGTCGACCGGCAGATAGATGCCGAAGGCGAGACCCGTGATGATCACCTGGGCGAAGAGCGCCGGCAGCGTCGGCGAGATCAGGGGGATCGCCATCGACACGGCCATGAGCAGCGATGCGACTACGATGAACGGCTTGCGACGGCCGACGCGGTCGGAGAGTCGACCCGAGATCGCCACCGCGATGAGCGTGAAGGGGATGCCCGCGAGCCCGAGGATCGGGACCATGGCCGATGCCTCGGCGGCGCTGAGCGCCGGGGAGATGTAGCTCTGCAGCATGTAGAGGTTGAGTACCGTCGACGTGCTGTAGCCGAAGAAGAAGAGGACCCGGGAGATCCACAGCCACCGGTAGTTGCGGGCCTTGAGAGCGCTCGCGTAGCCGAGCAGGAAGGGCTTCCAGGCGAAGGGCTCACGCTCGACGTCGACGGAAGACGCATCACGGTTGCGGGTGACGAAGAGGACCGTCGCGATCGCCACGAGCAGGCCGAGGATCAGATAGAAGTCCAGCCCGACGAGTCCGAAGAGGGCCCCGGCGCCGATGCCACCGAGGATGCCGCCGATGATCGCGCCCATGCTCGTCCACGACGTCACGCGGCCGCGCCGGTCGCGCGGCACCCGGTCGGCGACCGTGGCTTGCAGCGGATTGCCCGCGACGTTGAGCGCCAGCTCGGCGGCAGACCACAGCACGACGAGCACCACGAGCGAAGGAGCGTAGCGGACGGCGACCAGCAGCACGGCGCCGAGGAGTCCCGCGTAGAGGATCCAGGGTGCTCGACGCCCCAGGCGGGAGCGCGTGCGGTCGGAGAGCACTCCGATGACCGGCTGGAGGATCATCACGATGATGGCGCTGGTCGTGGTGACCAACGCGAGCCCGTTCGCTCGAGCCGCCTCGAAGTTCGAGAGCAGGGCCAGCTGTCGTGTCTGTTCCGCGGTCGGCGTGACGTCCCCAGCTGCGACAGCGCGGCCGAGCTCGGTGAGAGCCTGCAGGTCGACGCCGGCGTCTGCGCCGCTGAAGAAAGATCCGAACTCGAGCATCTGGATCTGATTCGGCATGAGGATGCCGTTCGTCGCCGCCCAGACTGCCGAGACGGCCAGGGAGAGCAGCAGGTACCAGCGGATGTATCGAGACAGCGGCTTCTTCGAGTCGTAGTGCACACCGATGTTCGAGGTCCACCGGGATTCCTCACCGGTGGGATGCGTGATCTGCTCGCTCATGATCGCGGCTTCCCCCGCTGTGCTTTCGTCATCGAAGTCTCCAGACCGTCTCACTGTTGAGACAGTTACATCAAATCAGAGATCAGTGAATTCGGCAACCGATTGCCAATCGAAGGTGAAGGCCTGCTCCGATCGCCAGCCGACGCTCAGCTGCGAGGAGCGGAGCCCGTGCTCCCTCGCACGATGAGGGTCGTCGCGAGAGGGTCGTCGCTCACCGGTTCGGTCGCATCACCCAGAGCTTCGAGGACCTTGCCGACGGCACGCTCCCCCGCGAGCTGCAGCTGGGCGCGCACGGTGGTCAGCGCGGGGACGATGAGCTCGCTGCCGAAGATGTCGTCGAACCCCGCGATGCTCAGCTCGTCGGGCACGAGGATTCCGGCGGTGGACGCGGCTTGGATCAGGCCGATCGCCATCAGGTCATTGAAGGCGATCACCGCGGTCGCGCGCGACGCCTGCACCCGGCGGAGCGCCTCGCGACCGCCCTCGATCGTCGGTGTGTGCGGGCCGATCTCGACGACCGCCAGGCTGAGGCGCTCGGCGGCGTCGAGCATCGCTTCCCACCGTCGTCGGCTGATCCACGATGTCTCGGGGCCGGAGAGGTACGCGATCGAACGGTGACCGAGGTCGGCGAGATGCGCGACGAGATCCGAGACGCCCTGCTCCACCTCGGGAAGGACACCGACGACACCGTCGACCTGACGATTGATGAGGATGACGGGTTTGCGCTCCGCCAGCCGCAGGATCCGCTCATCCGCGAGACGTGTTGTCGCCAGGATCAGGCCGTCGACGCTCGGCAGCAGTCGCGAGACCGCCTCAGCTTCCGCTTCACCGGACTCCTGCGACTCGGCGATCACCAGCGTGTATCCCGCGGCCGCGGCGGTGTGCTCGGCACCGCGGACGATCCCGAAGATGACGGGGTTCGTGATGTCGGCGACCATCAACCCGATCGTGTGGCTGCGCCCGGTCGGCAGGGCACGCGCCATCGGGTTGAACTGGAAGTCCAGGCGGTCGGCGGCGAGACGGATCCTCTCCTCCGTCTTCTTACTGATGCGACCGGGTTTGCTGAGCGCGCGCGACACCGTCGACGGGTTCACGCCCGCAAGCTCCGCGATGTCGTAGATGGTCGCGGCGCCGCCGCGGCGCCTGATGCGCTCCGCGAGTTCGCCGGGCAGATCGTCGTCCATGGTTCCTCCCAGCTCCCAGCGTGTCATGGCCGGTGCGATTCGAGCCATTCGACGGCGGCGCGGGCGAGTTCCGCGGGCGGGCGACCCACATCGACGACGACCGCGACCTCGTCGGCGTCGAGCGCTTCGAGGGTGTCGAGCTGCGAGCGAAGGAGAGAAGGAGGCATGAAGTGGTCTGTCCGGCCGGCCGCGCGTTCGGCGAGCAGAGCGTCGTCGCCGTGCAGGTGCACGAACACGACGCCCGGCACCCGCTCGCGAATCCGATCCCGGTAGACCCGCCGCAGAGCCGAGCACGCGATCACCGCCCCCGATGCCGACCGCGCGGCGAGTTCATCGCTCACGCGGTCGAGCCACGGCATCCGGTCGTCATCCGTCAGCGGTGTGCCCGCACTCATCTTCGCCCGATTGGACGCCGGATGCAGGTCGTCCGCATCGAGGAACTCGACGTCCAGATCTGTCGCGAGCAGCCGCCCCACGGTCGACTTGCCCGCGGCCGACACCCCCATCACCACGATCTGGGGCGATGCGTGTGCGCTCACCAGTCGTGGACGGTGCCGTCGAGCAACCGGTTGTAGGGCAGGTACGCCTGCTCGTACGGGTACTTGCCCGCCTCGTCGACGTCGAGCTCGACGCCGAGACCGGGCTTGTCGCCGGGATGCAGGTAGCCGTCGGTCCAGGTGAACGACTGCTGGAACACCTGGTCGGTGCGCGAGCCGTGCTGCATGTACTCCTGGATGCCGAAGTTGTGGATCGCAAGCCCCAGATGCATCGCCGCCGCCATGCCCACCGGCGAGATGTCGGTCGGCCCGTGCATCCCCGACTTGATCTGGTACATCGCGGCATAGTCGAGCGTCTTCTTCAGGGCGCTGATGCCGCCCATGTGCGTGACGGCCCCGCGGACGTAGTCGATGAGCTGATCGCGGATGATGTCCTTGAAGTCCCAGACCGTGTTGAAGATCTCGCCGATCGCCAGCGGCGTCGTGGTGTGCTGACGCACGAGGCGCAGCGCCTCCTGGTTCTCGGCCGGCGTGCAGTCCTCGAGCCAGAACAGGTCATAGGGCTCGAGGTCCTTGCCGAGTCGTGCGGCCTGGATCGGCGTCATACGGTGGTGGCCGTCATGCAGCAGCGGGATGTCGGGACCGAACTCGTTGCGCACGGCCTCGAAAACACCCGGCAGGTGGTTCAGGTACGCACGGGTATCCCAGTCCTCCCCCACCGGCCTCGCCCCACGGCGGGCCGGC
>NZ_JAGGPD010000277.1 GCF_018613995.1 Microbacterium sp. ISL-103
GCTCGAGAAGGGTCTCGACGAGCTTGTCGCGCGCTGCGGAACCCTGCGTGAAGACGCCCTGCTGGGAGACGCGCTCGGCGAGGCTCGCGCGGAGCTCGGCGATCGTGTCGAACTCGCTGGCGATCTGAGCGAAGTCGTCGTCCGCCTCAGGAAGCTCGCGCTCCTTGACGGCCTTGACGACCACCGAGACCTCGGCCTCGGAGCCGGCGTGGTCGCCGCCCACGAGAGCGGAACGGAACGTGGTGTCCTCGCCTGCGGTCAGGGACTCGATCGCGTCGTCGATGCCCTCGAGCAGTTCGCCCGATCCGACCTCGAACGAGACGCCCTCGGCGCGGTCGATCTCGGCGCCGTCGATCGTGGCGACGAGGTCGAGCTCGACGAAGTCACCCTTCGCTGCCGGGCGGTCGACGGGGACGAGCGTGCCGAAGCGCGCGCGCAGGTTCTCGAGTTCGGCGTCGAGCGCCGCCTCGTCCGCCTCGACGGCGTCGACCGTCAGGGTGATGCCGTCGTACGCCGGGATCTCGATCTCGGGACGGACGTCCACCTCGATGTCGACGAGCAGGTCGCCCGAGAAGTCCTTCTCGTTCGGCCACTGCGTGATGTCGGCGGCCGGGCGGCCCACGACGCGGAGCTTGTGCTCGACGGTCGCATCGCGGAAGAACTTGTCGAGGCCCTCGTTGACCGCGTGCTCGATGACCGCGCCACGACCGATGCGCTGGTCGATGATCGGAGCCGGGACCTTGCCCTTGCGGAAGCCGGGGATCTGGACGTCCTGAGCGATGTGCTCATAGGCGTGCGCGATGCTGGGCTTGAGGTCGTCGGGGGTGACCGTGATGCTGAGCTTGACCCGGGTCGGGGTCAGCTTCTCGACGGTGCTGTTCGCCATTCTGGTGTGCTCTCCTTGTGATTTCCGCGCTGAATCGCGGCTGTCAGGCCGTTGAAGCCATGTCGGGGCGACAGGAGTTGAACCTGCGACCTCCCGCTCCCAAAGCGGGCGCTCTACCAAACTGAGCTACGCCCCGGGGAATCCGCATGCAGATTCAGCCCCATCGAGTCTAACGGACATGAGCACCTCCGTCAGTCCGCTATGATCGATGAGTCGGCACAGACCGCAGGGTCAACCGCCGACATCGGGGCTGTAGCTTAGTGGTAAAGCCTCTGTCTTCCAAACAGATGATGCGAGTTCGATTCTCGTCAGCCCCTCACTCCGAAGGCCCCCGCAGAGATGCGGGGGCCTTCTCTTTTCTGTCGTATCCCGGCGATCATCTGGCAGAGTCGAGGTGTCCAGGTTCCGACCGGAGGTCCTCCACCGCATGCCCGCCATCGCCGATCGTGCTCACCCCTCGACGGGCGGGCATGCCCTGCCGGCGCATCTCGCGGGTTCTTCCCCGACACCGAGACCGGTATCAGCTCCGCGCCGTCGTGCACCACGGCGCGGCGTCGTGATCGGGGTCATCGGCGCCCTCGTCATCGCGGGAGTCCTCGGCGGGCTGCAGACGGCGTCGCACCTCGGGTACGACGATGCGCGCGCGCAGTTCGACGCCGCGCTCGCGAGCACCGAGAACACGACAGCCGAGGTGGGGCTGTCGACCGACGAGCTGAGCGCCGCCGCCGACACGGGTTCGCTTCTGATCGAGAGCGATTCGGGCGTTCTCTCCGATGCCGGGGCGAAAGAGGCACTGACGTCATCGATCGCACGCGCAGAGGACGCCACCGCTTCCGCAGAAGAAGACCTCGATCGCCCTCTCCCCTCCGCGGAGAAGAAGCCGAGCTTCTTCTGGGAGCTGTACGGTGCGACGGAGCAGTTGCAGAAAGACCTCGACGAACTCGACGACCTCGACTCCGCGTTGGCGACCCAGGCGCCCCGGATCACCGCGGTGACGGAGGAGCTGACCGAGGCGGGCGTCGCGTTCGTCGCCTCTGCCGCAGCCTCGGCTCCCGCGTTCGAAGCCGCGCACATCTCCGCACGCAACGACGATGTGATCGCTCTGCGTGATTCGGCTGCGACGGCCTCCGGTGCGATGTCACTCGACGACAGCGCGGTGAGCAGCTTCGTGGCTCTGCAGGATGCTGCCTCGCAGGTCATCTCGGGCGAGAAGTCGGAACTCGCTGAGAAGGCGGGGCCCCTGCAGAGCACGCGACTCGACATCGAGGCTTTCGCCCGGTCGCTCGCCCCCGGCGTGCTGTTGGAGTTCGACTGGAATCCGATCGTCAACGGTGCAGGCGACAACGGCAGCATGGGCGGACTCACCACCTGGTGGTGGGATGAACCCGATCGCGCGATCATCGAACTGTCGAACTCGGTCGCGGAGCAGTGGCCGGGCGACCGCAGCCGAGCGCTCGTCGCGCACGAGGTGGGGCACGCCATCAGCGTGAAATGCGAGGACTCCTACGACTCGTCGACGGCAGACAGCATCGAGAAGTGGGCAACGGCCTGGGCGATCAGCATGGGCTTCACCGACGACGCGAACGGCGTCTGGGCCTACGGCTACCCACCGCAGTCGTACATCGACGCCGCGGCCGGGTGCCGCTGAACGCGGGTCGCCCACACAGAAGAAGCCGCCGCGATCGAATCGCGACGGCTTCTTCGTGAAATCAGACCGAGGTCACTGCCCCCGACGCTCACGCAGCTGAGTGAGCGCATCTTCGAGGAGCTGGACGGCCTCCTCATCGGTACGCCGCTCCTTCACGTAGGCGAGGTGCGTCTTGTACGGCTCGGGCTTCGCGAGGGCGGGAGGGTTCGCCTTGTCACGACCGGCCGGGAGTCCCGACTGCGGGTGGTCGATCGTCTCGGGGATCTCCTCTTCCGGGAGCCCTGCGGCGAAATAACGGACGGTCTCGTTGCCGAGTCCATCCCAGTAGGACACCGCGATGCGGTCGGCGTGGTAGCCGTGGTCCTGCTCGCCCATGGGGCCGGAACCGACACGGGTTCCTCGGATCGCATTGCCGCCGGTAGCCATCAGATCACCTCGAACTTCGTGATGAGACCGAGCGCAACGATCGACACGAACCACGCGAGAGCGAGGATCACCGTGAAGCGATTGAGGTTGCGCTCAGCGAGACCCGACGAGCCCACAGCCGACGTCATTCCTCCACCGAACATGTCGGACAGGCCGCCACCGCGACCCTTGTGGAGGAGGATGAGGAGAGTCAGCAGGACGCTGGTTATGCCCAGCACCACCTGCAGGACGAACTCGAGAATTTCCACGAGGAAGAGCCTTTCGCTGGGGCAGGATTGCCCCGGTAACGGTCAAGTATACGGTGCGGCGGGGCCGGAGCCCCGCCACACTCACACGCCGACGTGCTTCTCGAAGCGGATGATCGCGGCGAACTCGTCGACCACGAGGCTCGCGCCTCCGACGAGTGCGCCATCGACATCGGGCTCTCGCATGAAGCTGGCGATGTTCGCCGCCTTGACCGATCCGCCGTAGAGGATCCGGGTGCGCGCCGCAGCGTCGTCACCGAGCACCTTGGCGATCACCGTACGCAGCACAGCGCAGACATCCTGCGCCTGCTGAGGCGTCGCCGCCTGTCCCGAGCCGATGGCCCAGACCGGCTCGTACGCCACGACGATGTCGGCATCCTTCGAGAGTCCCTGCAGGGCGGCTTCGAGCTGACCGACAGGAACCGCACTCGCCCCGAACTTCTCGAGATCCTCTGCAGTCTCACCGACGCAGATGACCGGCGTCAGACCGTGCTTCAGCGCGGCCTTCGTCTTGGCCGACACGACCTCGTCCGACTCGGAGTGGTACTCGCGCCGCTCGGAGTGGCCGATGATGACGTACTTCGCGTCGAGCTTGGCGAGGAATGCGCCCGACACCTCTCCGGTGTACGCACCGGAGTCGTGAGACGACAGGTCCTGCGCGCCGAGCGCGAAGGGGATCTTGTCGGCGTCGATCAGCGTCTGCACGCTGCGGATGTCGGTGAAGGGCGGGAACACCGCGACCTCGACCGAGCCGTCCTCGTGCTTCGCATCCTTGAGCGTCCAGTGCAGCTTCTGCACGAACGCGACCGCCTGCAGGTGGTCGAGATTCATCTTCCAGTTTCCCGCGATCAGCGGGGTACGGGCGTTGTTCAGGCCCATCCGAGCACCTCCAGGCCGGGTAGTTTCTTGCCCTCGAGGAACTCGAGGCTGGCGCCGCCGCCGGTCGAGATATGACCGAACTGGTCGTCGGTGAAGCCGAGCTGACGTACGGCCGCAGCAGAGTCTCCGCCGCCGACGACGCTGAGGCCGTCGACCTCGGTGAGCGCCTGCGCGACCGTCTTCGTGCCACCCGCGAACGCGGGGAACTCGAACACGCCCATCGGGCCGTTCCAGAACACCGTCTTCGATTCGCGGATGACCTCCGCGAATCGTGCGGCGGTCTCCGGACCGATGTCGAGGCCGATGCCGGCCGAGCCGAACGCCGTGTCCTCGATCGCGTCCGCAGCGGTCACTTCGTGCTCGGCATCGGCCGAGAACGAGGACGCGACCACGACGTCGGTCGGAAGCACGAGCTCCACGCCGCGCTTCTCAGCCTCCGCGATGTAGCCGCGGACCGTCTCGAGCTGGTCCTCTTCGAGAAGGCTGGATGCCACGGCGTGGCCCTGCGCCTTCAGGAAGGTGAACAGCATACCGCCGCCGACGAGGATGCGATCCACGCGCGGAAGCAGGTGCGAGATGACGCCGAGCTTGTCGCTCACCTTCGACCCGCCGAGCACGACCGCGTACGGACGCTCGGGGTTCTCGGTGAGGCGGTCGAGCACGTCGAGTTCTGCAGCGATGAGCAGTCCGGCAGCAGACGGCAGCAGCTCGGCGAGGTCGTAGACACTCGCCTGCTTGCGGTGCACGACACCGAATCCGTCCGAGACGAGGACGTCTCCGAGCTCTGCGAGCTGAGCTGCGAAGGCGCCGCGTTCCGCGTCGTCCTTCGAGGTCTCCCCCGGGTTGAACCGCAGGTTCTCGATGACGACGATGCCGCCGTCCTCGAGCGAGTCCACGGCCTCGTGCGCCGACTCGCCGACGGTGTCGCGCGCGAACGCGACCGGCTTGCCGAGAAGTTCCGAGAGCCGCTGGGCGACCGGGGCGAGGCTGTACTGCGGGTCGGGCGCACCGTCGGGGCGTCCGAGGTGCGAGCACACGACGACGCGGGCGCCCGCGTTGATCAGTGCGTTGGGGGTAGGCAACGAGGCGCGGACACGGCCATCGTCCGTGATGATCCCATCCCGCAGGGGGACGTTGAGATCACAACGGACGATGACGCGCTTGCCCTCGAGCGAACCCAGTGAATCCAGGGTGCGCAGAGTCATGGGAGGTGTCTCAGAGACGCTCTGCCACGTACTCGGTCAGGTCGACGAGACGGTTGGAGTAGCCCCACTCGTTGTCGTACCAGCTGGACACCTTGACCAGGTTGCCGCTGACGTTGGTCAGCGTCGAGTCGAAGATCGACGAGTGCGGGTTGTGCACGATGTCGCTCGAGACGATCTGGTCTTCGTTGTACTGCAGGAAGCCGGCGAGGCGTCCGTCGGCAGCGGCCTTCTTGTAGGCCTCGTTGACCTCTTCGACCGTGAGGTTCTCGCGGTCGGTGATCAGCGTCAGGTCGACGATCGAGCCGGTGGGGACCGGAACGCGGTACGACGAGCCGCTGAGCTTGCCCTGGAGCTCCGGCAGAACCTCGCCGATCGCCTTCGCTGCACCGGTCGAGGCCGGGGTGATGTTGATGGCGGCGGCGCGGGCGCGACGCAGGTCGCTGTGCGGGCCGTCCTGCAGGTTCTGGTCTGCGGTGTAGGCGTGAGCGGTCATCATGAAGCCACGGTCGATGCCGAACGCGTCGTTGAAGACCTGAGCCAGCGGCGCGAGGCAGTTGGTCGTGCAGGAAGCGTTGGAGATGATGTGGTCGGTCTCCGGGTTGTACGTGTCCTCATTCACGCCCATGACGAACGTGCCGTCGACACCCGTACCGGGAGCCGAGATGAGCACCTTCTTGGCGCCGGCCTCGATGTGCTTCTTGGCGAGCTCGGCCTTGGTGAAGAAGCCGGTCGACTCGATGACGATGTCGACACCCAGCTCGCCCCACGGGAGGCCAGCGGGGTCGCGCTCGGCGAACGCCTTGATCGTCTTGCCGTTGACCGTGATGCTCTCGTCGTCGTAGCTGATGTCAGCATCGAGGACGCCACCCACGGAGTCGTACTTCAGAAGGTGGGCAAGGGTCTTGTTGTCGGTGAGGTCGTTGACCGCGACGATCTCGATGTCCGCTCCCTGCGCGAGAGCCGCGCGGAAGTAGTTGCGTCCGATACGGCCGAAGCCGTTGATACCGATCTTGACAGACACTCAGGTCTCCCTGTTTCTCGTGCGCGGGGCGCAGCAAAAGTGCAGACGACATGACCGGGGGTATTTGGCTGAGATGGCGTCCCGACGAGACTGGGCCCGTCGGGACGCGACCCGATTACGACAGTACCAGCAGGCCGTTCGTCTTCTCGCGGGCTGCCTCGAAGCGCTGGGCGACGTTCTCCCAGTTGGCGATGTTCCATGCGGCCTTGACGTAGTCGGCCTTGACGTTGAGGTAGTCGAGGTAGAAGGCGTGCTC
>NZ_JAGGPD010000011.1 GCF_018613995.1 Microbacterium sp. ISL-103
TCCATGCGCCACTCGTTCACCGGCGCGCCGAAGGTCTGGATGAGGAAGGGATCGCAGCCGCGGATCGACACGTCGAACCGCGCGTAGATCTCGCCGGATGCGAAGGTGCGGTGCTCGGTGGGCACGACCTCGGTGCCCAGGGATGCCGCCACCGCCGCGGTCAGCGCGGGGTGCGAACGGCCACCCGCGACCACGAGCCGCTTCTTGGTCTTGGCGACGAGGCCTGGGGCGATGCCGTTGTCCCGGTCCAGATCGACCGTCTTCTTCTTGCGCGCCATCGTATTCGCCTATTCCGCCACTCGGGATCGGGCTGCGGCGTCTGCCGCGCCCGTGCCTGCCCTGTTCTTCTCGACCCAACCCTCGATGTTGCGCTGAGGGGCGACGCTCATGGCAAGAGAACCGGCGGGGACGTCCTTTCGGACGACGGCGCCGGCACCTGTCTTGGCGCCAGCTCCCAGCCTAACGGGCGCGACGAGGGTCGTGTGCGAGCCGGTGTGCACCTCGTCCTCGACGACGGTGCGGTGCTTGTTCACATCGTCGTAGTTGGCCGTGATGGTGCTCGCGCCGAGGTTCACGCCGCGGCCGATGGTCGCGTCGCCCACGTACGACAGGTGCGGGACCTTGCTGCCCTCGCCGATTTCGGCGTTCTTGGTCTCGACGTAGGCGCCGATCTTGCCTCGTGCGCCCAGGACGGTGCCGGGACGGAGGAACGAGAAGGGGCCGACGGTGGCCTCGGCACCGATGACGGCGAGGGTGGCATCGGTGCGGCGGACGATCGCGTCCTCGCCCACCTCGCAGTCGACGAGGGTCGTGTCCGGCCCGATGATCGCGCCTTCGGCGATGGTCGTCGCCCGCAGGATGTGGGTGTTCGGGAGGATCGTGACGTCGGGCGCGAGCGTCGCGTCGTCGTCGATCCAGGTCGTCGTGGGATCGATCACGGTGACGCCCTCGAGCTGCCAGCGGCGCACGATGCGGCGGTTGAGGAGGCGACCGACCTCGGCGAGCTGCGCCCGGTCGTTGACACCGTAGGTGACGGTGACGTCGGAGACGACGGATGCGGCGACCCGGCTGCCGTCGCGACGGAGGAGCCCCGGCACGTCGGTGAGGTACATCTCGCCCTGCGCGTTGTCGACTCCCACCGACGGGAGGTACTTGCGCAGCGTTCCGACGCGGAACACGTACATGCCCGCGTTGATCTCCCGCACCGCTGCCTCGTCGTCGTTCGCATCCTTCTGCTCGACGATGCGGTCGACGCCGCCGTCGGCGTCGCGGATGACGCGACCGTAGCCGTTCGGGTCGTCGACGACCGCGGTCATGAGCGTCGCCTCCGCGTCTGCCGACCGGTGCGCGTCGAGGAACGACCGCAGGGTGTCGGCATCCGCCAGCGGGCAGTCGCCCGAGAGCACGAGCACGTCGCCGTCGAAGTCGGCGGGGAGCGCGTCGACCGCGACCTGCACCGCCCGTCCGGTGCCGGGGACCTCGTCCTGGTCGATGAAGACCGCGTCCGGATAGTCGGCGGTGAGGGCGGCGACGACCTGGTCGCGTTCGTGCCGCACGACGACCTCGACGTGCGAGGCCTCGAGCCGACCGGCCGTGGTGAGGACGTGTCCGACGAGCGGTCGTCCGCCGATCGGGTGCAGCACCTTGGGCAGGCGCGAGCGCATACGGGTGCCTTGGCCAGCGGCGAGGATGATGATGGCGAGATTGTTCCCAGTCATGCTCCGCCGCCAGGACTCGAACCTAGACCTAACAGCTCCAAAGGCTGTCGTGCTGCCATTACACCACGGCGGACCGCTGCCCCCGAGGGAGCCGCGGGTCAAGTCTGCCACGTCCGCCTGCGTGCAACCGGCGATAATGGACGGATGACAGAGGCTGATGAGGTTGATCGGATCGTCGGCGCCTGGAACACCCAGCGCCCCGACCTCGACTTCTCACCCCTCGAGGTGCTGTCGCGGATGGACCGGCTGACCCGCCTGCTCGACCGCGCGCGCCGCGATGTGTTCCGACGCAGCGACCTCGAGGCCTGGGAGTGGGACGTGCTGTCGGCGCTGCGCCGCGCGGGAGCGCCGTTCCAGCTCTCCCCCAAGCAGCTGCTGCAGCAGACGCTGGTGTCGAGCGGAACCATGACCAACCGCATCGACCGCCTGGTCGGTCGTCGCTTCGTGCGGCGAGAGGCCGATCCGGCCGACGGCCGCAGCATCCTGGTGACCCTCACGGATGACGGACGCATCAGGGTCGATGCCGCGATCACCCGTCTGGTCGACGTCGAGGCAGACCTGCTGCAGGGGCTCTCCCGCGGCGACCGCGATCGCCTGGCTGCGCTGCTGCGCAAGCTGAGCCTGAGCTTCGACGCGTGAGGGCCTGAGCACATGGCGATTCTGTCTCCTCTTCCGGTGCGCGACGGCGTCGGTGCGACACGCCTGCATGTTCCTCTTCGGGGCGAGTGGCCCACCGTCGCCGCGTACATGATCGACCGCTTCTTCCATCTCGATGCCGAAGGCCTGCTGTCGCGCTTCGACCGCGGTGAGATCGTGGCTCACGACGGCACCCCCCTCGCTCGCGACACCCCCCTGGGCGCCCGGGAGTTCATCTGGTACTACCGGGACCCGCCCGTCGAGACCCGGCTTCCCGTCGAGATCGAGGTGCTCCATCAGGACGACGACCTGGTGGTCATCGACAAGCCGCACTTCCTGCCGACCATCCCCGGCGGCAAGTTCCTGCAGAACTCCGCGCTGATCCGCCTCCGCAACCTGCTCGGCAACGACGAGCTCGCACCGATCCATCGCCTCGACAGGGCGACCGCCGGGGTGCTGATGTTCTCGGCCCGGCCGCAGACGCGGGGGCCGTACCAGCTGCTGTTCGAGAATCGGCAGGTGCAGAAGGGCTATGAGGCGGTGTCCGATCGTCCGGACGACTGGGATGCCTCGCGGTACCCCCTGGTGGACCGCAACCACATCGTGAAGCTCCGCAACGAGCTCAAGGTGCAGGTCGACGACGAACGGGAGCCGAACGCCGAGACGGCGATCGAGGTGATCGATGCCGACGCGCACGTCGTGCACACGCTGCTGCGACCGCACAGCGGCAAGATGCATCAGCTGCGGGTGCACCTCGCGGCGCTGGGCCTCGGCATCCTGAACGACCCGTTCTACCCCGAGCTGCGCGGCGAGAGGCCTGACGACTTCGATCACCCCATGCAGCTGCTCGCGCGCGAGCTGTACTTCGTCGATCCGCTGAGCGGCGCGCCGAGGGTCTTCACCACGACGCGCACGCTGCAGGAGGCGCCTCCCAGCGGCGCATGATCCTGCGTGCGAGCCAGGTGCCGAGCATCTGGACGAGGTGCACGAACACCACGATCAGGACGATCGCCGTCCACATCACGACCGGCTCGAACTGCCGGAATCCGTAGATCTGGGCGAACGCGCCGAGGCCGCCGCCGCCGATGAGTCCCGCCATCGCGGTCATGTCGATGAGCGCCACGACGATGAACGTGTAGCCGAGGATCAGGGGTCCGAGCGACTCGGGGATCGCCACAGTGAACAGGATCCGCGCCGGCCCTGCTCCCATGGCACGAGCCGCCTCGATCACGCCGGGCGACACCGACACGAGGTGCTGTTCGACGATGCGACCGATCGCGAAGGCCGCCGCCAGACCGATCATGAACGCGCCGGCCGTGGTGCCGATGCCCGTGCCGACGACCACGCGGGCGAAGGGCTGGGCGACCGCGACGAACAGTACGAAGGGGATCGGACGGAAGAAGTTCACTCCCAGGTTCGCGATGACGGCGACGGGCCTGTTCTCGGCGAGCCCGCCGGGACGCGTGACGTAGAGGATGACGCCGATCGCGAGTCCGAGGATGCCGCCGAGCACCAGTGCGAACGACGTCATGTACAGGGTCTCGAGCGCGGCCTTCCAGAGGTCCGGCCACAGTTCGTTCAGACGATCCATCAGCGCGCCTCCTCTTCTGCGATCTCGGTGACTTCGACGCGGTGCGCGACGTCGGCGAGCGTGCGGTCGATCACCGCGTCGTCCCCCCGGATCGCGAGGGTCAGGTGGCCGAAGGCCCGACCGCGGATGTCGTTGATGCCGCCGTACACGAGCTCGAAGTCGAGTCCGGCGCCGGCGAGGTCGAGGAAGACCTGCGCCTGAGACGAGTCGCCGTCGCGGAACGAGAACGTGACCAGGCGACCGTGATGGCGGTCGCGCAGCACGGCCCGCTCGGACGGCGAGGGCACGCCCTTGACGACGGTGCCGACGAAGCGCTGCGATGCGGGGTTCTGCGGAGCCGAGAAGACGTCGAACACGTCACCCTGCTCGATGACGCGACCGTTCTCCATGACCGCGACCTTGGTGGCGATGGTCTGGATGACATCCATCTCGTGCGTGATCACGACGATCGTGACGCCCTGCTCCTTGTTCACCCGCTTCAGCAGATCGAGCACCTCGTGGGTGGTCTGCGGGTCGAGGGCGCTGGTGGCCTCGTCTGCGAGGAGGATCGCAGGGTCGGTGGCCAGGGCGCGGGCGATGCCGACACGCTGCTTCTGCCCGCCGGAGAGCTGCTCGGGGTAGGCCTTCGCCTTGTCGGCCAGGCCGACGAAGCTCAGCAGCTCGGTGACGCGCTTGTCGATGTCGGCCTTCGCCCAGCCTGCGAGCTTGAGAGGGTAGGCGATGTTCGCCTTGACGCTGCGCGAGGCGAACAGATTGAACTGCTGGAAGATCATTCCGATGCCGCCGCGGACCTTGCGCAGCTCGCTCTCTCTGAGAGCGGTGATGTCGACGCCGTCGACGGTGATCGTGCCGCCCGTCGCGGGTTCGAGGGCGTTGATCAGCCGCACGAGAGTCGACTTGCCCGCACCGGAGTATCCGATGATGCCGAACACGTCTCCCTTCTCGATCGAGAGGGTGACGTCGTCGACGGCCACGACCTCTGCCTCTTCACGGGCGCGGGACGGGTACGTCTTCGAGACGTTCGTCAGGGTGACGATCGGCATGGGTGCTCCGGTCTGCTTCGGGAACGAAGAATCGGGTGACGCACGAAGCGCCACCCGATTCTCCCTCATCGGACGGGGGTGTCGTTGACCCCTGTCGTCTTACTTGTTGGCCTCGGTGTCTTCCTGGACCTTCTTCAGCGAGGCGACCAGGTCGTCGACCGGCGTCTGCAGCGGCACGGCGGTGTCGCCCGACGACTCGAGCAGACCGGCCTGCACGTCTTCGTTCGTCTGGAAGATCTCGACGAGCTTGAGGTAGGTCTCGTTGTCGGCGTCTTCGGCACGAGCCGCGAAGATGTTCACGTACGGCAGCGCGTTCGGGTCTTCGGGGTCATCCTGCGCGATGGCGTCGTCGAACGTGAGGCCGGCGTCCTCGACGAAGTCGTTGTTGATGATCGCCGCGGCGACATCCGGCAGCGACGTCGGGATCAGCGCGGCCTCGAGGGCTGTGACCTCGACCTTGGACTTGTCGGTGTCGACGTCGGAGAGGTCCGAGAAGATCGTGCCGCCGCTCTTGAGCTCGATGAGACCGGCCGACTGCAGCACGAGCAGCGCGCGTGCCTGGTTCGACGCGTCGTCCGGAACGGCGATGGTTTCGCCCTCGGGGATGCTGTCGACGTCGTCGTACTTCTGCGAGTAGAGGCCGAGCGGGTAGATCGCGGTCGAGCCGATGGGCTCGAGGTCGGATCCCGACGCGGTGTTGTACTCGGCGAGGTAGACGATGTGCTGGAACTGGTTGAGGTCGATCTCGCCCTCGGTCAGTGCGGGGTTCGGCTGCTCGTACGAGCCGAAGTCGACGAGCTCGACCGTGATGCCCTCGTCAGCGGCTGCCTCGACGAAGGGAGCCCACTGTGCGTCTCCCTTGCCGACGACACCGATCTTGACGGTCTCATCTTCGGAGCCGCCACCGGAACCGGCCTCGGAGGATGCGGTCGCGCAGCCTGCGAGTGCGACGAAGAGGGGGACCGCGGCGAGCGCGGCGATGACGGACGTGGTCCGACGGGATGCTGTGATGGACATGAGTGTTCGGGTTCCTCTCTTGGGGGACTCGAATACGTTAGGCAGCACGACGACGTCGGCGACAATCGAGTGTCACAGAGCGTCACAGCTCTCAGTCGTACTCCTCGATGCCCTGCAGTCGCACCTGTTCGAGGTCGAGTCTCGCCGAGATGCGCCGCACCACGAGGTCGTCCACGGTGCCGTCTCTGCGCAGCCCCAGGAGCACCTCGCGCTTGCGGTCGATGAGGGCGAGCTTCAGTCTCGTGTGCTCTTCGTGACGCAGGAGCGGCGATCGCTGCATCACGTCGACATCCGCCGAGGTCGCGAGCATCTGCAGGGTCCTGACCTCGCCGTCGGTGCCGTCTCCGGTGGCGGCGTCGACGTCCGGCATCCGCAGTGCCACCGGCGCTGAGCCTGCGGAGGCCGCATCCGCTCCCCCGTCCAGCTGCTGGCCGTCGCCGCCGAGCGGGTCGGGTTCGCCCAGCATCACGTCGAGCGCCTGCGCCTCGGCATCGACGATCGCCTGCTCCCGCGCCAGCGCACGGGCGTTCGAGAACTCGAGCATCTGGTACCCCTCTGCGCGCACCTTGTCGCGGATCTCCTGCCCGACGCCGTGCTCGACCGCCAGGTCGTCGAGGGCCGCGAGAGCAGCTCCCGAGATCGCGCGCTCCGCGAGCTCGTACTCCTCGTCGTCGGCATGATCGACCGGGAAGCGTGCCCAGCGGACGATCGCCGGAAGCAACGGCGCCTGCACCAGCAGGCTCAGGAGGATCACCCCGGCGGTGATGAAGACGATCTCGTCGCGGCCCGCGATCTCTCCCTCGGTCGCACTGGCGACCGGCACGGACAGGGCGACCGCGAGCGAGAAGGCACCTCCCATGCCCGCGACGGTCGACCCCGCCATCGAACGCGCCCTCGCACCGCGAGACGGGCGCGCGGCCCGCCGGCGGTGGAACGGCGCGT
>NZ_JAGGPD010000278.1 GCF_018613995.1 Microbacterium sp. ISL-103
CACCGCAGACACGTCCACCCCATGGAAGCGGCGCAGGAAGTCGGCGGACTCGAGGATCGACTCGTGCTCGATGGGGGAGACCACGAGATGCCGCCGCTCGGCTGCGAGGGCTGCGAGCACGATCCCCTTCACCGCGAGGTTGTTCGCCTCAGTCCCGCCTGCCGTGAAGACGACGTCGCCGGTCCGCATCCCGAGAATCCGGGCCACGCGCCTGCGCGCATCGTCGAGAGCGCTCGCCGCAGCCTCGCCGACCGTGTGATGGCTCGAGGGGTTGCCGAACACCCCGGTGAGGTACGGGCGCATCGCCTCGAGCACTTCGGGTCGCACCGGAGACGTCGCGGCATGGTCGAGGTAGAGCATCGGCTCAGTCGATCCGCACGTCCAGGCCGAGATCGAGCGCGCGAGCGGAATGCGTCAGCGCCCCGACGGAGATCACATCGACCCCGGTCGCCGCGATCGCTGCGACGGTGTCGATGGTCACGCCACCGGATGCCTCCGTCTGCGCCCGGTCGCCGATCAGGGCGACCCCTGCTCGCAGGTCGTCGAGCGAGAAGTTGTCGAGCAGCACGGTGTGCGCACCGCCGTCGAGAACGGCAGGGATCTGATCGAGCCGGTCGACCTCGACGATCACGTGGGTCGTGTGCGGGAGACGCGAGAGCGCATCACGGAGCGCCGTGGCGAGGTCGACGCCTGAACGCTGAAGCACCGCGAGGTGGTTGTCCTTCGCCATCACCGCGTCTGAGAGTGAGAACCGATGATTGTGCCCGCCGCCGCAGAGCACCGCATGGCGTTCGAAGGCTCGCAGCCCCGGCGTGGTCTTGCGCGTGTCGGCGATCCGCACCGAGGTGCCGTCGACCGCCTGCACGTAGTCGGCGGTCATCGTGGCGATCCCGCTCATGCGCTGCGTGAAGTTCAGCGCGATGCGCTCGGCGGCGAGAACCCCTCGCGCAGAGCCCGAGACCGAGGCGAGTACGTCGTCAGGGGCGAACCGGTCGCCGTCGCCGACGTGCACGTCGACCGTGAGCGACGGGTCGGTCAGGGCGAACGCCGCAGCGAAGACGGCGCCTCCGCTGAACACCCCGCTCTCACGGGCGACGAGGTCGGCGGTCGCCGTCGAGTCGGCAGGCAGCAGCGTCGTGCTGGTGATGTCTCCCCACGGAGCATCCTCTTCGAGTGCTGCACCGACGACGCGGGTGATGTGGGCGGGGGTGAGCATCAGACGGTCTCCAAGACGGGTGAGCGGAGGGGTTCGCGAAAGTGTGCGCCGACGGAGTCGGTGCGGGCGAGGGCGGCGGATGCTGTCGCTGTGGCGAGCATGAGCAGGTTGGCGTCCTCGCGCTCGGCGACCGTGCGGGCGCCGCGGGGTGCAGCGCTCCAGGTGCGCAGTGTGTCGAGAGCGCGTCGCAGCCCTTCGTCGGAGCGGAGGAGTCCGACGTCATCCCACATCAGCCTCTGCAGGGCGGCGCGGCTGAAGTCGTCTCGAGAACCGTCGGATCCATCGATTGGGCGCTCCCCGTCGACAGCGTCGTCGCGGGTCCGCGATGCGGGCGAGTGCGGCATCGGCTGTGGCCACGCCGATCCGAGTGCTGCGGCAGCGCGTGCCCCGAACACCGCACCCTCGAGGAGCGAGTTCGATGCGAGGCGGTTCGCCCCGTGCACGCCGGTGCGCGCGACCTCGCCGACGGCGAAGAGGCCGGGCACAGTCGAGCGGCCATCGAGGTCGGTGACCACGCCGCCCATCAGATAGTGCGCGGCCGGGGTGACGGGGATGGGCTGAGACGACCAGTCGAATCCGCGTGCCCGCGTCACCCGATCGATCGTCGGGAAGCGGCTCGCCAGGGTCGCGGCTGCGAGCATCGTGGCATCGAGGCGCACGGCGGATCCCTGAGCGGCGGCCTGACGTGCGATCGCGCGCGACACCACGTCACGCGGGGCGAGCTCGCCGTCGGGGTGGCTGTCGAAGACGAATCGACGCCCGTCGGCATCGAGCAGGGTCGCACCCTCGCCGCGCACGGCCTCGGAGACGAGGAAGGCGGGGCCTTCGGCGAGGATCGTCGGATGGAACTGCACGAACTCGAGGTCGGCGACTGCCGCCCCGGCGCGCAGAGCAGCCGCGATGCCGTCTCCGGTGGCACCCTCGGGGTTGGTCGTGTGGGCGTAGAGGTGGCCGGCACCGCCCGTCGCGAGGATCACCGCGTCGGCTGACAGGTCCGATTCCGCATCGTCGACCAGCGTTCTGATGCCGCGTGCGACCCTGTCGTCGAGCAGCACGTCCGAGAGGAAGGCGCCCTCCACGACGGTGATGTCCGTGCGGCGGACCGCCGCGACCAGAGCCTCAGCGATCGCGCGCCCGGTCGCATCGCCCCCGGCGTGCACGATGCGCGCGTGAGCGTGCGCGGCCTCGCGTCCGAGCATCAGGTCGCCCTCGGGGGAGCGGTCGAAGGCCACGCCGCGGGCGATGAGCTCGGCGATCCGCGCTGCCGCATCCTGCACGAGCACGTCGACGGCGGCGGGATCCGACAGGCCCGCGCCTGCGACCAGGGTGTCTGCGGCATGCTGCGCGGCTGAATCGGCTGCGCCGTACATGCCGGCGACGCCGCCCTGGGCAAGGCTCGTGCATCCGTCGCCGAGCGCCCCCTTCGTCACCACCGTGACAGCGTGTCCTGCCTCGTACGCATGCAGAGCCGCCGTGAGGCCGGCGATGCCCGAGCCGACGACGACGACGTTCATCGTGCGCTCGCCGCCACAGGCGGCTTCGCCGCCAGCATCCGCTCGAGCGCTGTGCGAGCGGGGTCGGCCACGTCGGCTGTCACGGTGATGCGGTTCGGGGTGCGACCCGCCACGAGCTCTTCGAGCACCCACGCCAGGTACCCCGGGTGGATTCGGTACATCGTCGAGCAGGGGCAGACCACGGGGTCGAGGCAGAAGATCTCATGCTGGGGGAACTGGGCAGCCAGGCGGCGCACCAGGTTGATCTCGGTGCCGATCGCGAAGGTCGTGGGAGTGGTCGCTGCGGCGATCGCGCGGCGGATGTAGTCGGTGGAACCGGCCTCGTCGGCAGCGTCGACGACGTCCATCGGGCACTCCGGGTGCACGATCACCCGCACACCGGGGTGCTCTGCACGCGCCTGGTCGATCTGGCCCACGGTGAACCGGCGGTGCACCGAGCAGAACCCGTGCCACAGGATCACTCGAGAGTCGACGAGCTGGGATCCGGTGGAGCCGCCGAGGGCCTTGCGCGGGTTCCACATCGGCATCCGGTCGAGGGGAACGCCCATGGCCTTGGCGGTGTTGCGTCCGAGGTGCTGGTCGGGGAAGAACAGCACCCGCTGCCCGCGCTCGAAAGCCCACTCGAGCACGGTCTGGGCGTTCGAGGAGGTGCACACGATCCCGCCGTGCCTGCCGACGAAGCCCTTGATGGCCGCAGAGGAGTTCATGTAGGTGACGGGGACGACCGGCACCCGCCCGTCTTCGTCCTCGGCGTCGAGGTCGCCGAGCACGTCGGCGAGCTGCTCCCAGCACTCCTCGACCTGGTCGATGTCGGCCATGTCGGCCATCGAGCACCCGGCGGCGAGATTCGGCAGGATCACGGCCTGGTCGGGTCCGGAGAGCAGATCGGCGGTCTCGGCCATGAAGTGCACACCGCAGAACACGATGGCCTCGGCATCCGCACGCTCCTTCGCCGCCGTCGCGAGCTGGAACGAGTCGCCGACGTAGTCGGCGTGCCGCACGACCTCCTCGCGCTGATAGAAGTGACCGAGGATCACGGCACGGTCTCCGAGCGTCGCCTTCGCCGCCCGGATGCGCTCGTCGAGCTCGTCTTCGCCGGCCTCGCGGTACGCCGCCGGCAGCTCGCCCTGGCGCGGAGCGCCGGTCGGGATCACATCGCCCATCGACGAGCCGGGGCCGTAGCCGGGCCGCGTGTCGAAGTCCCAGGGGCCGACGGCGAGGTCGGTGGAGCACGTGGCGTCCGTCGATGCGCCCGACACGATCGACTGGATCGCGTGGTCGACCGACGCATCGCGAGTCGTGACGGCCTGGCTCGGAACGAAGGTGATGCTCATCGGGTGCTCGTCTCTTCGGGGCCGAGGGGGCCGTGATCGGCCAGCTCGACGTCGGTGTTGTAGCGGTACAGGCGGGCCGGGCGGTGGCTGCCGGTGCGGAACTGGTCGGTGGGGATGAGGTTGCCCGCAGCCTCGACCTGACGCCGGAAATTCGCGGGGTCGAGGTGTCTTCCGAGGATCGCCTCGTACGCCTCGCGAAGATCGGCGAGTGTGAACTCGGCGGGAAGGAAGCCGTGGGCGACGCGGCTGTAGCCGACCTTGCTCCGCAGGCGCCACAGCGCATAGTCGATGATCTTCGTGTGGTCGAAGGCGAGCGGCGGGAGTTCGTCGAGGTCGAACCAGCGCACGTTCTCGGGTGCCCTGCCGGATGCCCGATGGGCGGCGCTCTGCGCATCGACATCGTCTTGGCGCAGCAGCGCCCAGTACACGATCGAGACCACTCGACTGGGCGAGCGATCCACCGCCCCGAAGGCATACAGCTGCTCGAGGTAGCTGGGGGTGAGTCCCGTGGTCTCCGCCAGCGTGCGTGCCGCGGCATCGACAGGGGACTCGGTCGAGGTCAGCCATCCTCCCGGCAGAGCCCACTGCGCGGCGAAAGGCTCTCGAGTTCGCAGGACGAGGGGGAGGGCGAGCACGGGTGTGCCGTCGTCGGTGCGCCTCAGCGTGAGGATCACCGTCGACACCGCGACGTCGATGCCCTGGCTTTGAGTCATGGTTACCTTAACCTCCGGAATCGATCTTAGTGTCATCGCGACTGTTAGTGCATCTCCATGACGAGCCAGACCCTGAGGCCGAAACGTTATATACCAGCGTTCTGGACTCTTGTCGCTATGAAAGGGATTTGTTAGGTTACTGTCCTAACAAATCCCTTTCCGGGATCTGTTACGAGCCCCGTTCCCGGAGTTCGTCTCCACCCGGAGAAATCCCTCCTGCAGTGCAGCACCGAGAGGAAATACAGAATGATCCGTAACGGAAGGCGCAAGATCGCGCTCACCGCAGTGGCGGGGGCCTCCGTCCTCGTCCTGGGCCTGACGGCCTGTGGCGCAGGCGGCGGCAACGAGGGGAGCGGTGGCGACAGCGACCGCGCGCTTCGTGTCTGGGCCGGCAGCCAGACCCCCATCACCGCGAACTACAACCCGTTCGCGCCGACCGTGCTCCACGGTGCGCTCGGACCCATCTACGAGCCGCTGTTCTTCTTCAACAAGACGGCCGACTCCGAACCGGTCGGCCTGATCGGCGATTCCTACGAGTACAACGACGACGGCACGGCGATCACGATCACCATCAAGCCCGACCTCAAGTGGAGCGACGGAGAGCCGCTGACCGCCGCCGACGTCGCGTTCTCGTTCACCTACGAGGCGAACAACCCCGAGGGCAACGGTCTCGTCTCAGCAGAGGCGACCGACGACACCACCGTCGTGCTCACCTACTCGAGCGCGCAGTACACGACCGAGTTCCAGCGACTCGGCTCGACCTACATCCTTCCCAAGCACGTGTGGTCGGAGGTCACCGACTTCGCGAACTTCGCGAACGAGGAGCCCGTGGGCTCGGGTGCGTACGTCGTCGACAAGACGACGAGCGAGTCGTACACGCTCGTCGCCAACGAGAACTTCCGCGACGCCGACGAGCTCGGAGTCAAGAAGGTCCAGTACATCGCCGTCGACAACAACCAGACGGCTCAGGATCTGCTCGCTGCGGGCAAGCTCGACTGGACCGGCATGTTCATCCCGAACCCCGACGACGTCACGGGCAACGGCGCGATCGACTGGATCAACACCCCGCAGGACCCGACCGTGCTCTACACGTGCTCGAACACCGAGCTCGGCTGCACGGGTCCGCAGACCGACGTCGCGGTGCGTCAGGCGCTCAACGTCGCCATCGACCGCGCGGCGATCAAGGACAAGGCGTTCGTCGGTCTGACCGGCGACATCTCGCCCACGTTCGCCCTGCTGCCGCGCGACGAGAAGTGGGTGGCCGACTCCGCCAACGAGGTCAGCCCGCAGGAGGCGAACGCCGCGGAGGCGGGCGAGATCCTCGAAGCCGCCGGTTACACGAAGGACGGCGATTACTACGCCAAGGACGGCAAGCCGATCGAGCTCAGCCTGATCTCGGTCGACGGCTGGACCGACTACAACGACGCGGCCAAGCTGATCGCCGAGCAGGCGGATGCTGCCGGCATCAAGGTCACGGCATCCACCGTGCAGTGGCAGGAGTTCTCCGATGCCCGCCAGGGCGGAGACTTCCAGCTCATCGTCGGCGGTGTCGTCGGCACCTCCGTCGCAGACCCGTTCCAGATCTACCGCGACTGGTTCGGCGGCACGACCGTCGGCTCCACCGCAGCCGTGGGTGCTGAGGTCCCGGCCGGACGCTGGAACTTCAGCCGCTACAGCAACCCCGTCGTCGACGAGGCGATCCAGGCCGCGATCAGCAC
>NZ_JAGGPD010000279.1 GCF_018613995.1 Microbacterium sp. ISL-103
GATCCGCGGCAGCGTCGAGCCGGTGGCGCCCGAGGCGTATGCGCGTTTCCTTCCTGACTGGCAGCACCTCGGGCGTCCGCTCGAGGGCCTCGACGGCGTGCTCGCCGTGATCGAGCAGTTCGCCGGTGTGCCCATTCCCGCAAGCGCCTGGGAGTCGCTCGTCCTGCCCTCTCGGGTGCGCGACTACTCCCCCGCCCTCCTCGACGAGCTCACCGCGGCGGGAGAAGTGATCTGGTCGGGCCACGGCACACTGCCGGGTCGCGACGGATGGGTGTCTCTGCACCCCGCGGATCTCGCGCCCTTCACCCTTCCGGAGCCGGATGACGAGATCGCCGCGGACTCGCTGGAAGCCCGCGTGCTCGTCGCCCTCGAAGCCGGAGGCGCGTACTTCGCGAGCCAGCTGAAAGAGATGGCGGGCGCCGAGAACGAACAGTCGGTGCTCGAGGCCCTGTGGGCCCTGACCTGGGCCGGTCGGGTCACGAACGACACCTTCGCGCCGATCCGTTCGCTGCTGGCCGGTGGTTCGCAGGCGCACCGCGTGACACGACGCACACCGCGCACACGCACCTACCGCGGCATGTCGCTCGCGCGCACCGCACCGCGCCCGACGTCGATCGGCGGACGCTGGTCGCTGCTGCCCCCGGTCGAGACCGATGCCGCGCGACGAGCGACCGTCACCGCCGGCCTGCTGCTGGATCGCTACGGCGTGGTCACCCGCGGAGCCGTGCAGGCCGAGGGCGTGCCTGGCGGCTTCGCCCAGACCTACCGGGTTCTCGCCGGATTCGAAGAGGCCGGACACTGCCGGCGCGGGTACGTGATCGAACGGCTCGGTGCCGCGCAGTTCGCGGCATCCGCCACCGTCGATCGCCTGCGCACCTTCGCCGGCCTCGCCGACCCGCCTCCGCGGAAGGCCGTCACGCTCGCGGCCACCGACCCCGCGAACCCCTACGGTGCGGCTCTGGGATGGCCCAGACGCGACGAGGTCTCGCATCGCCCCGGCCGCAAGGCCGGTGGCCTGGTCGTGCTCGTCGACGGGTCGCTCGTGCTCTATCTCGAACGGGGCGGACGCACCGTGCTGTGCTTCACTGACGACGCCGATGTGCTGCGGGCCGCGGCTGCCGATCTCGCGGCGACCGCCCGCGCCCGCCGACTCGACACGCTCACGGTCGAGAAGGTCAACGGCGACGGCGTCTACGGCACCGAGCCCGCGCTCGCACTGCAAGAGGCGGGGTTCGTCGCGACACCGCGCGGCTACACGCTGCGCAAGGCGATCTGACCCGGTGCGTGGGCAGCACGACGCCGCCGTCGTGCACCCTGAGGTGACGAACGGCGGCGTCGGAGGCTGCGCGTGCAGCTCAGAGCAGCGCAGACTCCGCGGCGTCCGGTGAGGCGCGACGGGCCGCGAGGCGCCTCCCCAGAACGATCGCCCCGCCGAGGCCGAGCAGCCCGAGTGCGATGATCCAGGTGACGCCCGGATCGTAGCCGGTGGTCGCGAGGTCGCCGTCGGCTGTGACTGCGTCCGAGCCGGACCCTGAGCCCGAGCCAGCCCCAGCGCCGGGATCAGCGCCGGGATCAGAGCCGGGTCCTTCGCCGTCGATACGCACCAATCCGTCGATCCCGGCGCGGATCGCCGCGGCCATGGCGTCGACGCCGGCCTGGTCTGCAGCCGTGAGCTCCCGCTCGACGGCGGAGACCGCGCGGTTCAGTGCGGCGACGGTGTCAGCGGTGAAGGGGCTGAGGTCGGCAGGCACCGCTGCGAGTGCCTCGTCGACCGTCGAGTAGTCCGCGGGGCGCTCGGAGACCGGGACGATGTCGGCCGCGTAGGGGGTGAGCGGGTTGCGGATGGTGACCTCGCGGATCTGCTCATCAGCGAAGAAGTCGAGCGCCTTGACCACGATGCGGTCGCCGTAGGACTCCACGATCAGGCCGTTGTTGACATCGCCG
>NZ_JAGGPD010000280.1 GCF_018613995.1 Microbacterium sp. ISL-103
CGTCGGCCATGCCGTTGAAGACCCGCGTCAGGCGTCGCAGCTCGGGCGGACCCGTGTCCTCTGCGACCCGCGCATCCATCTCGCCGCGTTCGATCGCGACCATGGCGTCGTCGAGCCGCCGCACCGGCGAGAGCACCCACCTCGCCAGCTGGAACACCAGGAGCACTCCGAGTCCGATCAGCAGGATCGAGATGAGGGTCAGGATCAGGAGCTGCTGCAGGATCTGCGTCCGTGGCGCCTCGACATCCGCGGAGACCATCACGGCGCCGATCACGTCGCCGTCGTCGAACACCGGTTCGACGAGAGACGAGTCGGCGGCGATCCACGGGAACACGGGCTCGGGCGCATCCGCACGCCGCCCCGAGAGCGCGAGCGCGACTCTCGCCGCGTCGGCGTCGACGAGCACCTCGTCGACGAGGGCACTCGAGGCCCACTGGCCGCCGGCGAGGTCGAAGACGACCACGTCGATTCCGTACACCTCGTGGAACCTCTTCACCTCGGCGTCGATCACCGTCGCGCTGCCCGATCGCAGCGCCTGTCGCGCACTGGTCACGAAGTAGCCGAGGTCTCCGAGCTGCTCGGTGTAGAAGGACTGCTGGATGCTGCGGGTCGCCGTGTACGCCGTGACCCCACCCAGCGACACCAGGATCGCCACCAGAGGCACGAGGAAGACGATGATCAGACGCCTGCGCATCGCCCGCGAGCCCGCCAGCCGGTATCCGACGCCGCGCACGGTCTCGATCAGCGGATGGGGTCCGGCTTTGCGTCGGATCGCCCCGACGTGCACCTCGAGCGAGTGCCCGAAGCCCCGCCAGTCGGTGTTCCACACCTCCCGGATCAGCCGTTCCTTGGGAACCGCGACCCCGGGGTAGCGAGCGAGCATCGCCACGATGTCGAACTCTTTGCGTGTGAGCTCGACGGGCGCCCTGTCGATGACGACCTGCCGTGCCACGAGATCGATCTCCACCGCGCCGTCCTGCAAGAGGACCCGTGCCTCCGACTCCGGACGAACCGGGCGAGACCGTCGAGTGACCGCCTCGATCCGGGCCAGCAGCTCATGCACGTCGTAGGGCTTGACGACGAAGTCGTCTGCACCGGCTCGCAGGCCCTTGATGCGCTCCGTCACCTGGTTGCGGGCGGTGACGATGACGATCGGCACCTCGGATCGACCACGGATACGGCGACACAGGTCGATGCCGTCGACGTCGGGGAGCCCGAGGTCGAGGAGCACGACCTCGGTGTCGGCTCCCAGCATCTCCAGCGCCGAGACACCGTCAGCCGCATGCACGGTGGCATAGCCGGACCGCGCGAGAAACGCCTCGAGCGCGGCGGCGACGCGCTCGTCGTCCTCCACGATCAGAATCCGCATCGACTCTGGGTCCCCTTCTCCGCGCGAGCAGGCACAAACCTATCAGCCGTGCGCGAGGTCGAAGGTGCAGCCCGTCAGGCCAGGGTCGCGGCCCGCTGGGCGAAGGCGCTCTCGTACAGGCACACGCTCGCGGCAGTGGCGAGGTTCAGCGACTCGGCGCGACCGAAGATCGGCAGCTTGAGCACCTGATCGGCCTGAGCCAGAGCCTCGTCTTCGAGACCGCGCGCCTCGTTGCCGAACAGCCAGGCGGTCGGCTCGGCGAGCACTCCCTCCGCGCGGGCGCGCAGCAGATCGTCGCCCTTCACATCGGCGGCGAGGATGCGGAGTCCGGCCGCATGGGCCTTCTTCACGACATCCGAGAGTTCAGCGCCCACGGAGACCGGAAGGTGGAAGAGCGACCCTGTCGTCGCCCGCACGACCTTCGGGTTGTACGGATCGACCGTGCGGCCGGTGAGCACCACGGCGTCCGCACCCGCGGCATCGGCGGCCCGGATGATGGTCCCGAGGTTGCCGGGGTCGCGCACCTCTTCGCAGATCGCCACGAGACGCGGGGATGCCGCGAAGATGTCGCGTACCGATGTGGGCGTCTGCCTGACGACCGCCACGAGACCCTGAGGGGTGACCGTGTCGGCCATCGCATTCAGCACGTACTCCGTGACGTGTTCGACCTCGATGTGGGCGTCGACGGCCTTCGCCCTGATGTCAGGATGCTTCTCCCACCCCGCCGGGGTCGCGAAGAGCTCGACGATCGCACCGGGACTGTACGTCAGCGCTTCGCGCACTGCCTGGGGGCCTTCGAGAAGATACAGACCGGTCTCGGCGCGCGCGCTGCGCTTGGTCAGCTTCGCGACGGCACGGACTCGGGGCGAACGGGGGTTCTCCAGCACGCTCTCAGTCTAGAGAACCGCGGGCGCGTTCCCGCGCAAACGACAGGAGAACGACAGAGGACGCCCTCCCGAAGGAGAGCGTCCTCTGTGTGGAAGAACTGCTTACGCAGCGGTCTTCGGAGCGTTGACGTCGGAGGGCAGAGCCTTCTTCGCCGTCTCGACCAGTGTCGTGAAGGTCGCAGCGTCGTTGACCGCGAGGTCGGCGAGCATACGACGGTCGACGGTGACACCCGCGAGGCCGAGGCCCTGGATGAAGCGGTTGTACGTGATGCCGTTCTGGCGTGCAGCAGCGTTGATGCGCTGGATCCACAGACGACGGAAGTCGCCCTTGCGCTTGCGACGGTCACGGTACGAGTAGACCAGCGAGTGGATGACCTGCTCTTTGGCCTTGCGGTACAGGCGCGAACGCTGACCGCGGTAACCCTTTGCGCGCTCGAGGATGACCCGACGCTTCTTGTGGGCGTTTACCGCCCGCTTGACTCTTGCCATTTTCCTGTGTTCCTATTCGTGCGTCGGGCGCGTCAGCGGCCGAGAAGCTTCTTGGCCGTCTTGGTGTCGGCCTTCGACAGCACCTGGTCCTGGTTCAGACGACGGGTACGCCGGCTCGACTTGTGCTCGAGGTTGTGGCGCATACCGGCCTGCTGCTTCTTCAGCTTGCCGCTGCCGGTGATCTTGAAGCGCTTCTTAGCACCCGAGTGGGTCTTCTGCTTCGGCATCTTCTCTTCCTTCGTATGGCGCCTTCTCAGGCGACGGTGTCAACCCGCGGTGCGGGAGTCTGGGGGCGGGAGTTACTCCGCTGCGGCCTCGGCCGGTGCATCGGTGTCGCTCTTGGCCTCGCGGGCAGCCTGCTTGTTCGCTGCACGCTGCGCGTCGCGAACCGCATTCTGCTCCTGCTTGGCCTCGGACTTGCTCTTGAGCGGAGCCACGATCATGACCATGTTGCGACCGTCGATGGTCGGGTTCGACTCGACGGTTCCGAGCTCGGCGACGTCTTCCGCGAACTTGCGGAGAAGTCGCACGCCCTGCTCGGGACGCGACTGCTCGCGACCGCGGAACAGGATCATCGCCTTCACCTTGTCGCCGGCCTTGAGGAAGCCCTCGGCGCGCTTGAGCTTCGTCGTGTAGTCGTGCGCCTCGATCTTCAGTCGGAACCGGACCTCTTTGAGGATGGTGTTCGCCTGGTTGCGGCGAGCTTCCTTCTCCTTCTGGGCGGCTTCGTACTT
>NZ_JAGGPD010000281.1 GCF_018613995.1 Microbacterium sp. ISL-103
TCCCGCGCGGGCAGGTCGGTCGCCCGGCATCGCACGTCGATGAGCTTGTACCAGTAGAAGCGCGGGAACGCGCCGTGCGAACCAGGATCGAGGACCACGACCTCGCCGACCGCTCCTCCTCGGGATGTGGGGCGGCGCTGTGGGCGGTTGCGGATGATCGGCTTCCCGTTTCGGGTGCGGATCGCCGCCCATCCCGCATCGACCGTGACGATGAAGATCTTCAGGAGCGCGGGCACCACCAGCATGATCGTGAGGATCGCGGTGCCGGTCTTGAAGAGGCCCGACATTCCCTTGCCGCCCAGCATCGAGAGGAGCATGTCCATGACACCACTGTGCCTGCTCCGCCCGGTCGACGCGGCAATCTGAAGCGCCGATGCGATGGTGTTCACTCGATGTTCGGTGCGTGTTCTCCGCGCCGCTGTGCGGTGGGAACTCCCCGGCTCGGCCGGGCCGTACCGAGGTGTCAGGAGAGCGACGCCAGGGTCTCTGCCACGACCGATTCGACGAACTGGCTCGCGCGATCCCGATCCGCCTGCACGAGCCCGATCCGGGTCCGTCGATCGAGCACGTCATCCGCGGTCATCGCCCCCTCGGAGCGGACGGCGAACTCGATCCGCGCTCGGGACGGCTCGTGGTCGGCTGCGGCACTCGAAGGGCCGGCGAACCACTGGTCCGTCAGGCGCCGAGAGGCCGTGCGACTCGGAGCGGCGTCGAGGTGCCGCAGTCGTGACGCGAGGTCGACCGCGTCCTGCGCCAGGCGTCGATACGTGGTGAGCTTTCCTCCGAGCACAGTCACGAAACCGGCCTCGGCGCCGGCGACGAGATGGCGCCGGGAGACATCGGCCGTGGACTCGGCTCCCGAGTCGATGAGCGGGCGGAACCCGGCGAAGGCTCCGCGGACCTGATCCCGGCGGATCGGCGTGCGCAGCACTCGGTTGAGAGTCTCAAGAAGGAAGCGGATCTCACTCTCGGTCGGCGCGGCGACGCGCGGCACGG
The DNA here is from genome assembly GCF_018613995.1 of Microbacterium sp. ISL-103. Taxonomy (GTDB): domain Bacteria; phylum Actinomycetota; class Actinomycetes; order Actinomycetales; family Microbacteriaceae; genus Microbacterium. The sequence goes on from NZ_JAGGPD010000281.1 coordinate 997, forward strand.
GACCTGAGGCGTCTTCGTCGGTGAGCCCGACTATCACGCGCTCGCTCTGCTGGGGGAGTGCGAACACGTATCGACTGATCGACCCCGCGTGCGGGATCGTGAGTGCCGCCGAAGGGTGGCCGAGATCCGAGGCGTCGAGCACGATGTGGGTGCCCCTGCTGGGGCGCACCGAAAGGGAACCGTCGAGTTCGCCGGCCCACACACCCGTCGCATTGACGACGCTTCGCGCGCTGATGT
>NZ_JAGGPD010000282.1 GCF_018613995.1 Microbacterium sp. ISL-103
CGCGGCGTTCGTCCTCGTGATCTCGACCGCGCTGCAGGTCGCCGGACCGATCCTGATCAGCATCGGGATCGATCGGGCTCTGCCTGCCGTGCTCGAGCGCGCCGACTGGATGCCGACCTTCATGATCGGCGGCATCTACCTGCTCGCGGGCGCCGTGGCCGCGGCGATGATCGCCTGGTATGTGATCATCGCGGCCAAGCTCACGCAGGCCGTGCTGCTCGACCTGCGCAAGCGCATCTTCCTGCACACCCAGCGGCTCAGCCTGGAGTTCCATGAGTCGTACACCTCGGGCCGCATCATCTCGCGCCAGACGAGCGACCTGGACTCGATCAAGGAACTGCTCGACGGCGGTCTCAACGAGCTCGTCTCGGGCGTGCTGTTCGGTCTGTTCACCTTCATCGCCCTGTGCGTGTGGGATTGGCAGTCGGGGCTGATCCTCGCGATCGGCGGCGTGCCGCTGTTCTTCCTGATGCGCTGGTTCTACTCGCGCTCGCAGCTCGTGTACCGCGAGTCGCGCGTGATCAGCGCGAAGGTCATCGTGCAGTTCGTCGAGACCATGACGGGCATCCGCGCGGTCAAGGCGTTCCGCAAAGAGCCGCGCAACGATGCGACCTTCCAGAAGATCGCCGGTGAGTACCGCGATGTGAACCGTCGCTCGATGCTGCTGTTCGGCACGTTCGAGCCCGGCCTGATGGGCGTCGCAGCCCTCGTGCTCGGCATCGTCGTGCTGTGGGGCGGCGTCCGGGTGTCGGACGGAGCTCTCACGGTCGGAGTGCTGCTGTCTGCCGTGCTGTACGTGCGCAACTTCTTCGCGCCGATGCAGGAGATCGCGATGTTCCTCAACTCGTACCAGTCGGCGACGGCTGCTCTCGAGAAGGTGTCGGGCGTCCTCGAAGAGGTGCCGACCGTGCCCGACCCCGAGAAGCCGGTCGATCTGTGGGAGTCGCGCGGACACGTGCGGTTCGACGAGGTGACCTTCGGCTACAACGGCGAGAAGACGATCCTGCCGAACTTCACGCTCGACATCCCCGCCGGGCAGACGATCGCCCTGGTCGGCACGACGGGTGCGGGCAAGTCCACGCTGGCGAAGCTGATCTCGCGGTTCTACGACCCGTCGATCGGCACCGTCACCCTCGACGGCGTCGATCTGCGCGATCTGCACCCGAAGGATCTCCGTCGGGCGATCGTGATGGTGACGCAGGAGGCGTACCTCTTCAGCGGTACCGTCGCCGACAACATCGCGCTCGGCAAGCCCGACGCGACGCTCGACGAGATCCGCGCGGCCGCCCGTGCGGTGGGTGCAGACGGGTTCATCTCGTCGCTGCCCGACGGCTACGGCACCGATGTCAACAAGCGCGGTGGTCGTGTGTCGGCAGGTCAGCGTCAGCTGATCTCCTTCGCGCGGGCGTTCCTCGCCGAC
>NZ_JAGGPD010000283.1 GCF_018613995.1 Microbacterium sp. ISL-103
GCCGAGACCACGAACACGAACCTCGGAGAGCAGTACGACGAGGGCACCTCGGAATTCCGTTGATCGACCCGCGGGGGCGATGGCCGCACGGCGTCGCCCCCGCATCCTCCTGGAGATGAACATGTCACTCGCCACACGCCGCGAGGGCCGCACGAAGCTGCCGCCCGAAGAGCCGTCGATCCCGCAGCGCAGCGGCGGCACCGGCGCCTACTGGATCTACCTGCTGCCGGGCTTCGTCCTGCTGCTCGTCGTCGTCATCGTCCCGCTCGTCTGGAACGTGTACCTGACCTTCACCAAGTGGAAGGGCGTACGCACCCCGGAGTTCATCGGGCTCGAGAACTGGCAGAAGATCCTCACCGACAGCGACTTCTGGACCTCGTTCACGAACTCGGTGTGGATGATCATCGCGATGGTCGTGGTGCCGACGATCGTCGGGCTCATCGTCGCCGCACTGCTCTTCGACGTCGTCGGACGCAAGTTCGGAGGCAAGGTGGGCAGCTTCCTGCGCGCCACCTACTACCTTCCGCAGATCCTGCCGATCGCGGTCGCCGGCATCGTCATCGGCTGGATCGTCCGGCCCGGAGGGGATGGAGCGCTGAACCAGATCCTCGCGTGGTTCGGCATCCCCGCCTACGACTGGCTCGGTCAGATGCCGTCCGCCCTGATCGTGCTCATGGTGGTCATGGTGTGGGTGCAGCTCGGCTATCCGGTCGTGGTGTTCATGGCGGCGCTGCAGAGGGTCGACCCCGAGCTCTACGAGGCCGCGGAGCTGGACGGCGCCAACTGGCTGCAGCGTTTCACCTCGATCACGATGAGCATCATCCGACCCGAGATCTTCGTCGTCACCCTGACCTGCACGATCGCCGCGCTGAAGGTCTTCGGCCCGGTCTACATCATCACCCGAGGGGGTCCGGCGGGGGCCACCCTGGTGCCGGCGTACTACGCGTACCAGGAGTTCTTCACCAAGCGGAACGTCGGCTACGGCGCGACCATCGCCACCGTGCTCACGATCGTCGTGGTGATCGTGTCGATCATCTTCATCCGCGTGCAGAACTCGCTCGAGCGCAAGGAAAGGGCGGGTCTGTGATGCACGCCACCACTGCCATCGTCACCGGAAAGCCGAACAAGACCCGTCCGCGCGGCGGCATGACCAAGAAGCGCCCGGTCGACTGGCTGCTGCTCGCGCTCGTCGTGATCGGTGCGCTGCTGGTCATCGCGCCGTTCTACCTCGTGCTGGTGAACTCGTTCAAGTCGCCGGTCGACTACGCGACGTCCGGACCCCTCGCCTTCCCCGAGACCCTCGACTTCGGCGGGATCATCAAGTTCTGGGAACGCGTGAACTTCCCCGAGAAGGTCTGGAACTCGATCTTCATCGCCGGAATCGTCTCGGTGCTCGCCGTCGTGATCTCGATGCTCAACGCCTTCGCGATCGGCATCGGCCGGGTCCGCGGCCGCAGCTGGATCGTGCTGCTCTTCCTGTTGGCGAACCTGCTGCCGCAGGAGGCCCTGCTCTACCCCCTGTACTACATGTTCAAATCCGTCGGCCTGTACGACAACGTCTGGTCGGTCATCATCGTCTTCACCGTGATCCAGGCGGCCTTCGGCACGTACCTGCTCTCCTCGGTCTACGGCACCTTCCCGAAGGAGATCCTCGAAGCGGCATCCCTCGACGGGGCGAGCCGCTGGCAGATCCTCTGGCGGGTCGTGTTCCCGATCAGCCGCCCGACGCTCTCAGTGCTGCTCATCTTCTTCTTCATCTGGACGTGGAACGAGTTCCTCATCCCCCTCACCTTCCTCGCGTCGAATGCGAATCAGACGGTCCCCGTCGCGATCAGCGTGCTGCAGGGCGACCGGCTGATGGACGTCACGACCACGAGTGCCTCGGCGCTGCTCGGCATCATCCCCACGCTCATCTTCTTCCTCATCTTCCAGCGCACCCTCACGCGCGGCATCACGGCAGGAGCAGTCAAGTAATGAAGTTCACCGACGGGTTCTGGCAACTGCGCCCAGGCGTCACCGCGCTCTACGCGCAGGAGGCCTATGACATCGCCGAGACCCACGACACCCCCGATGGAGTGGGCATCGTGATCACGGCGCCCACCATGGTGATCGCCAAGCGCGGCGACACCCTGAACCGACCGGTGCTGACCACGACGCTCTCCTCCCCCGCCGAGGGCGTGGTGCGGGTGCGCATCACGCATCACGAAGGAGGCCGCTGGCACGGAGGGTTCCGACTCCCCGGGTCGGAGACCCCGGCGGCATCCGTGTCGCTGTCGGAGACCGGCGGAGTCCTCGATGCGGGCTCGCTCGTGGCCCGAGTCAGCCAGGGCGCGCCGTGGAACCTCGCATTCGAGGTCGACGGCCGACGCGTCACGGGAAGCGGGCACAAGGCACAGGGCTACGTCCGCCTCGCCCCGGATGCCCAGGTCGATGCCGGGATCGTCGACAATGCCCGCCAGGGGGGCTCTGCTCCCACCGGAACCGCATTCGTGCACGAGCAGCTCGACCTCGGAGTCGGCGAGCTGATCTACGGACTCGGCGAGCGCTTCGGGCCGCTGGTGAAGAACGGCCAGTCGGTCGACATCTGGAACGCCGACGGCGGCACCTCGAGCGAGCAGGCGTACAAGAGCATCCCCTTCCACCTGTCGAACCGCGGGTACGGCGTGCTGGTGAACGACCCGGGCCACGTCTCGTACGAGATCGGCTCGGAGTCGGTCGAGCGGGTGCAGTTCTCGGTGTCGGGCGAGGTGCTCGAGTACTTCGTGATCGCCGGCCCCACCCCCAAGGACGTGCTCGGGCGGTACACCGCCCTGACCGGACGCCCACCGGTGGTGCCGGCCTGGTCGTACGGCCTCTGGCTGTCGACGAGCTTCACCACCGACTACGACGAGCAGACCGTCAACTCGTTCATCGACGAGATGGCCGCGCGGCAGCTGCCGGTGTCGGTGTTCCACTTCGACTGCTTCTGGATGCGCGAGTTCAACTGGACCGATTTCGTCTGGGATGCCCGGGTGTTCCCCGACCCCGAGGGGATGCTCTCGAGGCTGCACGACAAGGACCTGCGGGTCTGCGTCTGGATCAACCCGTACATCGCCCAGCGCTCGCCGCTGTTCCGCGAGGCCGCGGAACAGGGCTTCCTCGTCCGGCGAGCCGACGGCTCGGTCTGGCAGTGGGATCTCTGGCAGGCGGGCATGGGACTCGTGGACTTCACGAACCCCGACGCGACCGCCTGGTACCAGGCGAAGCTGCGCGCCCTTCTCGCCCAGGGGGTCGACTGCTTCAAGACGGACTTCGGCGAGCGCATCCCCACCGAGGTCGTCTGGGCCGACGGCTCGGACCCGATGAGGATGCACAACCTGTACACCGATCTCTACAACCGCGCCGTCCACGATGTGCTCGTCGAGGCGCGAGGGGCCGACGACGCCGTGCTGTTCGCTCGCTCGGCCACGGCCGGCGGGCAGAGCATGCCGGTGCACTGGGGCGGTGACTCGACCTCGACCTACACCTCGATGGCTGAGACCCTGCGAGGCGGACTCTCGCTGGCCCTCAGCGGCTTCGCCTTCTGGAGCCACGACATCGGCGGGTTCGAGGGAACCCCGGATGCGGGCGTCTTCAAGCGCTGGACAGCCTTCGGGCTGCTCGGCTCGCATTCCCGGTTCCACGGCTCCAGCTCATACCGCGTGCCGTGGGCGTTCGACGAGGAGGCGGTCGACGTGACGAGGCGCTTCACGCACCTCAAGATGCAGCTCATGCCGTACCTCTACCAGCAGGGCATCGACGCCTCACGCACCGGTCTGCCGCTGATGCGACCGATGCAGCTCGAGTTCCCTGACGACCCTGCGGCCGCGTACCTCGACCGGCAGTACATGCTCGGCGCCGACATCCTCGTCGCTCCGGTCTTCACCGAGGACGGCTCGGTGGAGTTCTACCTGCCCGAGGGCGAATGGACCTCTCTCCTCACCGGCGAGACGGTCACGGGCGGCGGGTGGCGGCGCGAGACGCACGGCTTCGACTCGCTTCCGGTGTATGTGCGTCCTGGCACCGCACTCCCCTGGGGAGCCCGCACCGATCGACCGGACTACGACTACCACGACGGCCTGCGGCTGCGGGTCTTCCCGGGCGGATCCGGTTCGGCGTCGGTGACGGTGACGAGCCCTGACGGCCGTGAGAAGATCTACGAGACTGCCCTCGAGGAGGTGACTCGGTGACCCTCTCCCCCGCCGACGACTACCGCGGATCCGGACTCGTCCTGCCTGAGGGCTTCACGTTCGGATCGGCGACCGCGTCGTACCAGATCGAAGGCGCGGCCGACGAAGACGGCCGGAGCCCGTCGATCTGGGACACGTTCAGCAGGACTCCGGGTAAGGTCTGGAACGGCGACACCGGCGATGTGGCGTGCGACCATTACCACCGCGTCGATGAAGACCTCGATCTGATGTCGGATCTCGGTCTGCAGGCGTACCGCTTCTCGATCGCCTGGCCCCGGATCGTCCCGACGGCGGACGGCGGTGTGAATCAGGCCGGGATCGACTTCTACTCCCGCCTGGTCGACGGGCTGCTCGCGCGCGGCATCCGTCCGGTGGCGACCCTGTACCACTGGGATCTGCCCCAGTACCTCGAAGACGCGGGAGGCTGGACCGCTCGCGCCACGACGGATGCCTTCGAGCGGTACGCCGAGATCATGGGCACGGCACTGGGCGACCGGGTGCACACCTGGACGACTCTGAACGAACCGTGGTGCTCCGCCTACCTCGGCTACGGGCAGGGCGGGCACGCGCCGGGGCGGCATGAGCCGGCATCCGCGCTGGCGGCCGTGCACCACCTCAACCTCGCTCACGGCCGGGCGATCCAGGCGCTGCGCGCGACCTCGACCGGCGACCCCGACTATTCCGTGACATTGAACTTCCACGTGCTGCGCGGACAGGGACAGGGATCGGACGAGGCCGTGCGGCGGATCGACGCCCTGGCGAACCGCGCCTTCACCCACCCGATGCTGCGCGGCGAGTACCCCGCCGACCTCCTCGCCGACACGGCGTCGGTCACCGACTGGTCGTTCGTCCGAGACGGCGATCTCGCGGTCGTGAACCAGCCGATCGACGTCCTCGGGGTGAACTACTACTCGACGGCGACGGTACGGCTGTGGGACGGAGTGTCCGAGAAGCAGCAGAACGACGGCCACAAGGGCGCGGCCGGCGGCACTGCCTGGCCGGGCAGCGACCAGGCGGTCGAGTTCGTCGAGCAACCGGGTCCGTACACGGCGATGGGCTGGAACATCGCGCCCGAGGGACTCGAAGAGCTGCTCGTGTCGTTGTCGGAGCAGTTCCCCGGTCAGCCCCTGATGGTCACCGAGAACGGCGCCGCGTTCGACGACGAGGTGGCCGAGGACGGCTCGGTTCCCGACCCGGAGCGCACCGACTATCTGCGCCGGCATTTCACCGCCGCGCACCGCGCGCTGCAGCGCGGCGTCGACCTGCGGGGCTATTTCGTGTGGTCGCTGCTCGACAACTTCGAATGGGGATACGGCTACGCCAAGCGGTTCGGCATCGTGCGCGTCGACTTCGACTCGTTCGAGCGCACCGTCAAGGATTCCGGCCACTGGTACCGCGGTCTGATCTCGGCACGGACGATCGGGGCCTGACCCCTGCCCGCGGCGTTCGGGCGCCGTCTTCGCAGTGCGGGGGCGGCGCTCAGCGCTTGTCGGGGCGCTTGCGCTCGTTCCAGGCGGCGAGCGCTGATGCGGCGGCACCGGCCGCCCGATCGATCGCCTCAGCCGATCGGCTGATCACACCCTGCGCGGCATCCTGCCAGGCCGATGTCGCCTGAGGAGCTTCTCCCGCGCGGATCCGAGCGGCGTACTCGGCCGACTCGAACGCACGCTCGAGGTCGGATACCGCATCGCGGTAGGCGGCGAACTCCGCGGGGGCGACCTTGCCGTCCGCGGCACGACGTGCCTCGACGGCGCGGCCGGCGGCCCGCAGGTACTCCGCTGTGGCCGGCTGCCTGACGTCGGTCATCGCCGGATACGCGATCTGCAGCGCGGGGTCGGTCTCGTAGCGCATCCATCGCACGACGACCGCGTCGTGCTGCGCCTGCAGCCGCTCGAGCGGGCGCGGTGCGGATGCTGCGGGGATCGCCGCTCGGGCGGCGTTGAGCCGCACCTGCTTGGCGCGCACATCGGCGGCGGCGGCCTTGGCGTCGTGCTCCTTGTTGCGGAGCATCCTCTTCGCCCCTGCGAGTTGATCCGATGTCGCGCGGCGCGCGCTGCGCTCTGCCGCGATGCGCGCCACGTCGGCTCGTGCGAGCTTGACGGCCATGCGCCGCTCGACTGCGGTCTGCTGCGCGGCCTTGAGATCGTGGCGAGCCGCATCGAACTCGAGCCGACGACCGCTCCTGGTGCTGCGACGGCGGAGTCCGATCGCACCGGCGGTCACTCCTCCGGCGGCGACGGGCGCGATCCACCACAACTCGACGGCGAGCAGCAACGGATCCATGCTTCGATGCTACCCAGCCGAGCCGACGATCGCTCCGCCGTGTCGCGGGCAGCACTGCGGCCACGACCGATATCCGGTCGTGGCCGCAGAAGCCGCTCTCGTCAGACGATGCGCAGTGTCACACCAGCGTCTGCTGCCAGGCGGCATGCAGCTGCGCGAACTTGCCCGTGCCGCTGATCAGCGACTCGGGAGTGTCGTCTTCGATGATCTTCCCGTGCTCCATCACCAGTACGCGGTCGGCGATCGCGACCGTCGACAGTCGGTGCGCGATGATGATGGCCGTGCGATCCTTCAGCAGAGTCTGCAGAGCATCCTGGATCAGCCGCTCCGACGGGATGTCGAGCGA
>NZ_JAGGPD010000284.1 GCF_018613995.1 Microbacterium sp. ISL-103
CGTCTTCACCGCTCGCTGAGGCTCGGAGCGCCGCTACTTCTTGCCGCCGCCGAGGAGGCCGCCGAGCAGATCGCCGATGCCGCCTCCGCCCGAGGACTTGCCGCCGCCGAGGAGCCCGCCGAGCACGTCGCCGATGCCGCCTCCGCCCGAGGACTTGCCGCCGCCGAGAAGGCCGCCGATGACGTCGCCGATGCCGCCGCCACCGGACGGCGCTTCGGCCGCCTCGGACTTCGCGGTCTTGTCTTTGGTGGCGTTGGCGATCAGGCCCATCACGATCGGCGCGAGGATCGGGAGGAGCTTGCCGAAGTCGATGCCTGCCGTCTGCGGGGACTCGGTGAGCTTCTGCGTGACCTTCTTCTCGTCGTCGCCGAGGATGTGCGAGACGATCTTGCCGCCGTCGGCCTGATCGATGTCGTCGACCTTCGCCGCACCCGTCGTGCCCTGGTGGCGCTTGAGCGCGTTCTCGATCGCCGAGGAGCCCTCGCTCGTCGAGGCGTTCTTCGCGAGGCCGCCGAGAAGCACGGCACCACCCTGCTCGACGCCTGCCTTGGCGACGTCCGGGGACACGCCGAGCTTCGCGGCGATGTCATCGATCGGGACCTGCTTCAGGATGTCGTCGAGAGCCATGGGAGGTTCCTTCCTTCGGGGGCATCCGCCCGTGTCACCGCCAGAGTAGTGCGGATGCTGCGGGCGCACCCGGAATTCTGGTCGGCGATCTGCGGACGATGGACGGGAGCATCGGGCGAGTCACCTAAAATCGATCCATGCGCGCCGCGGAAATCCAGGATGACCTTGCTCAGATCCTCGTCACAGAGGAGGAGATCATCGCGAAGCTCGACGAGCTCGCGACTCAGGTCGCCGCCGACTACGAGGGCAAGGACCTGATCCTGGTCGGCGTGCTCAAGGGCGCGGTGATGGTCATGGCCGACTTCGCCCGTGCTCTGCCGTTCCATGCGCCGATGGACTGGATGGCCGTCTCGAGCTATGGCGCCAGCACGAAGTCGAGCGGTGTCGTGCAGATCCGCAAAGACCTCGACACCGACCTCAACGGCAAGCACGTGCTGATCGTCGAGGACATCATCGACTCGGGGCTCACGCTCAGCTGGCTGCTCGAGAACTTCGAGTCGCGCGGCGCGGAGTCGATCGAGGTGCTCGCGCTCCTGCGCAAGCCTGAGGCCGCGAAGGTGGTCATCGACTGCAAGTACGTCGGTTTCGACATCCCCACCGACTTCGTCGTGGGCTACGGACTCGACTACGACGAGCGCTACCGCAACCTGCGCGATGTCGCGGTGCTGGCGCCGCACGTCTACAGCTGATCCGGGGCCGCGGGGCACCGCTACGCCGTGGGTGAACGCACAGCGGTCACCTAGGGCGTGCGCGATACGCTGATCCGACCATGGATGTCAAGAAGCTCACTCGGAATCCGCTGATCTACGTCGCTCTGATCGGTCTGCTGCTGTTCGGCGGCTTCCTGCTGATCTCGAACCTCGGCGCGCCGAAGCAGATCACGACCCAGGAGGGTCTGAAGCTGCTCGGCGGCGAGTCCGTCACCGAGGTCGTCAACACCGACGGCGACCAGCGTGTCGACATGACGCTGTCGAAGGCGTTCGAGGGCGCAGACAAGGTGCAGTTCTACTACGTCGCGAAGCGCGCGCCGACGAGGTCGTGACGGCGATCAACGACGCCGACCCGAAGGACGGCTTCAATGACGCCGTCCCGCGCGCGACCTGGTTCGACGGCATCCTCTCGCTGCTGCTTCCGCTGGTGCTGCTCGGCCTGCTGTTCTGGTGGCTGCTCTCGTCGATGCAGGGCGGTGGCGGCAAGGTCATGCAGTTCGGCAAGTCCAAGGCGAAGCTCGTCAACAAGGAGACCCCCACGGTCACCTTCGCCGACGTCGCCGGCGCAGACGAGGCCATCGAAGAGCTCCACGAGATCAAGGAGTTCCTGCAGGACCCGGCCAAGTTCCAGGCCATCGGCGCCCGCATCCCGAAGGGCGTGCTGCTGTACGGCCCTCCCGGAACCGGAAAGACGCTGCTCGCCCGCGCCGTCGCCGGTGAGGCAGGCGCCCCCTTCTACTCGATCTCCGGATCGGACTTCGTCGAGATGTTCGTCGGCGTCGGCGCATCCCGTGTGCGCGACCTGTTCAACCAGGCGAAGGAGAACTCGCCTGCGATCATCTTCATCGATGAGATCGACGCCGTCGGTCGCCATCGCGGCGCCGGTATGGGCGGCGGAAACGACGAGCGAGAGCAGACGCTCAACCAGATGCTCGTCGAGATGGACGGCTTCGACCCGAACGCGAATGTCATCGTGATCGCGGCGACGAACCGCCCCGACATCCTCGACCCCGCGCTGCTGCGCCCCGGCCGCTTCGACCGACAGATCGGTGTCGACGCTCCCGACCTGCGCGGCCGCCAGAAGATCCTCGAGGTGCACAGCAAGGGCAAGCCGCTTGCGAAGAGCGTCGACCTCGAGGTCGTCGCCCGCAAGACACCCGGATTCACCGGTGCCGATCTCGCCAACGTGCTCAACGAGGCAGCGCTCTTGACCGCACGCTCGAACGCGCAGCTGGTCGACAACCGTGCTCTGGACGAGGCCATCGACCGCGTCATCGCCGGCCCGCAGCGTCGCACCCGCGTGATGAAGGACAAGGAGAAGCTCATCACCGCGTACCACGAGGGCGGACACGCTCTCGCTGCTGCGGCGATGAACTACACCGACCCCGTGACGAAGATCACGATCCTGCCGCGTGGCAAGGCTCTCGGGTACACGATGGTGCTGCCGCTCGATGACAAGTACTCCATCACCCGCAACGAGCTGCAGGACCAGCTCACGTACGCGATGGGCGGACGTGTCGCCGAGGAGATCGTGTTCCACGACCCGACGACCGGTGCCTCGAACGACATCGAGAAGGCCACCTCGACCGCTCGCAAGATGGTGATCGAGTACGGCATGACGACGCAGGTCGGTCCGGTCAAGCTCGGCTCCGAGGGCGGCGACGTG
>NZ_JAGGPD010000285.1 GCF_018613995.1 Microbacterium sp. ISL-103
GCGCTCCTCGGCGGCGGCATGTGGTTGACGGGAGGAGCCGCCACCGGCAACCCCGCCGACAGCTTCCGAGAGATCGGCCGCGGCAGCATCCGCGACGTGCCGCTGCTCGAGTTCATCCCCTGGGCCGTGTTCATCGTGATCGGCTGGCTCGCGCTCGGCATCTGGATCACGAAGCGGCCGCTCGGCAAGCTGCTCATCGCGGTCGGCGACAACGCCACGGCGGTCGATTTCGCCGGAGCCCGCAGCGCCTGGGTCACCACCCGCGCGTTCATGATCTCGTCGCTCTCCGCGACGCTCTCGGCCGTGCTGCTCGTCGGCTACGCCGGTGTGCACCCCTCGGTGGGGCGCGGCTACGAGTTCGTGGCGATCACCGCGGTCGTGCTCGGCGGGGTCGTGCTGGGCGGCGGGCGGGGTTGGATCGTCGCGGCGGCGGCCGGCGCGTTCGCCCTCGAGGCCCTGTTCATGCTGCTGAACATCGCCGGGGTCCCCTCGACGCTGCGCGACGCCGTGCAGGGAGTGATCATCATCGCCGCCGTCGCCTACTCCGCCGTCGCATTCCGGGCGCGGCGCAAGCGGGGGCCGCAGACTTCCCCCGCCCTCACGACCGCAGAACCCCCAGAAGCCGTAACAACCAGCACCATCCACACAGAAACCAGAGGAGATTAGCAATGCGACGATCAATGAGGATCGCCACCGCAGGGGTGGCTCTCTTCGGACTCATCGCGCTCGCCGGGTGCACGACCGACCCGTCCGTGGCGCCGGCCGAGTCCGACAGCCCCGACGAGTCGGCGGAGACCACCGAGTGGTTCGATCAGGAGCTCTTCGACAAGCAGATGCAAGAGCGCGGCGTCGAGCCCCAGGGGCCGGCGGACGAGCCGTACCTCCAACACATCAATGCCGAGATGGTCGACACGTCGGAGTTCGTGAGCGAGGGGGCCAAGAAGGCCTGCTTCGCGAACGCGTCGATCTCGAACCCGTGGCGTCAGACCGGCTGGATCACGATGAACGAGCAGCTGAAGGCGCTGCAGGAGTCCGGGGCGATCAGCGAGATGGAGACCCGCGATGCGCAGGACTCCGATGACACGCAGATCGCCGACATCGACTACTTCATCTCGGAGGGCGGCTGCGATGTCTTCCTCATCTCGCCCAACAGCACCGCGGCGATGACCCCGGCCGTCGAGCGGGCGTGCGAGACCGGCAAGCCCGTGATCGTGTTCGACCGCGGCGTCGACACCGACTGCCCGGTCACGTTCATCCACCCGATCGGCGGATTCGCATGGGGCATCGACACTGCCGAGTTCCTCATCGACAACCTCGAAGAGGGCGACAAGGTCGTGGCTCTGCGCATCCTCCCCGGCGTCGACGTGCTCGAGCACCGGTGGGCCGGCGCCGAGAAGCTCTTCGACGAGGCGGGCATCGAGGCCGTGGACTACTTCACCGGGGCCGACCCGGCGGAGATCAAGAGCATCATCAGCGACGAGCTCGCCAAGGGCGACGTGCAGGGCATCTGGATGGATGCCGGTGACGGTGCCGTCGCCGCGATCGAGGCGTTCGAGGACGCCGGTGCGGACTACCCGGTCATGACCGGCGAGGACGAGATGAGCTTCCTGCGCAAGTGGAAGGACACGGGGCTCACGGGTCTCGCCCCGGTGTACTCGAACTTCCAGTGGCGCACGCCGCTGCTCGCCGCGCAGATGATCTTCGCGGGCGAAGAGGTGCCGAAGGAGTGGGTGCTGCCGCAGAAGCCGATCACCGAGGGTGAGCTCGACGACTACCTCACGGCGAACGACGGCATGCCCGACGGGCACTACGCGAAGTTCGGTGGCGAGAACCTTCCCGGCTACCCGACGGTGTGGCAGGAACGCCAGATCCCGTAACCCGCAGTGAGGCTCCCACCCTTCCCTCCGCGCACCGCGGATGGGAGGGTGGGAGCACCCGCGTCATCCCCGAAGGAGCAGGATGCCTCGCACGATCGCCGTCAACACCTGGGTGTGGACGTCTCCGCTGACCGATGCGACTCTCGAGCCCCTGGCGCGCAAGGCCGCCGGGATGGGGTATCAGGCGCTGGAGCTCCCTCTCGAGAACATCGGGGACTGGGATCCTGCGACCACGCGCGACCTGCTCGCAGACCTCGGCCTCGGCGCGATCGTCGTCGGAGCGATGGGGCCACGGCGCTCCCTGCTCGCGCGTGCCGGAGACGTCACCGCCACCCAGGACTATTTGCGATCGTGCATCTCGGCCGCTCGCGCCGTCGGCGCCGCCGTGGTCGCGGGTCCGTTCTACGCACCCACCGGGGTGACCTGGCGGATGACACAGGACGAGCGACGGGATGCCGTGCGCGAGCTGCGCGAGAACCTCGAACCGGTCGCAGCTGCGGCCGAGGCCGCGGGCGTGACCCTCGCTATCGAGCCGCTCAACCGCTACGAGACCAGCGTGCTGAACACCGTCGAGCAGAGCCTCGATGCTCTCGCGCCGCTGCTCGGCGCCGGAGTCGGACTCGCCCTCGACACCTATCACCTCAATATCGAAGAGAAGAAGCCGGCCGACGCGATCCGCGCCGCGGGGTCGGCCATCGCCCACGTGCAGGTGTGCGGCAGCGATCGGGGTGCGGTGGGCGAGGACCACACCGACTGGCCCGAGATCGTGCGCGCCCTCGACGATGCCGGCTACCGCGGGCCGCTCGGGCTCGAGAGCTTCACGGGCGAGAACGCCACGATCGCGGTCGCGGCCTCGGTGTGGCGCCCTCTCGCCCCCAGCCAGGACGAGCTGGCCGCACGCAGCATCCACGCACTCAGGGCGCTCGGCGCCTGACCGTCACGCGATACGAAGGAGTGTCCATGACCACGCATCCGGTCACCCTGTTCACCGGCCAGTGGGCCGATCTGCCGTTCGAGGAGGTCGCCCGTCTCGCCGCTTCGTGGGGGTACGACGGCCTCGAGGTCGCGGCATCCGGGGATCATCTCGACCTGCAGCGGGCGGACGAGGATGACGCCTACATCGCCTCGCGCCTCGAGATCCTCGACCGGCACGGGCTGCAGATCTTCGCGATCTCGAACCATCTGACGGGCCAGGCCGTGTGCGACGCCCCGATCGACTTCCGCCATCAGGCGATCCTGCGCGACCACGTGTGGGGCGACGGTGAGGCCGAGGGCGTGCGACAGCGGGCGGCCGACGACATGAAGCGCGCGGCCCGGGTGGCGCGAAAGCTCGGAGTCGATACCGTCGTGGGATTCACCGGGTCGTCGATCTGGCCGTATCTGGCGATGTTCCCCCCGGTGCCTGCATCGGTGATCGAGGGCGGGTTCGAGGACTTCGCCGCCCGCTGGAATCCGATCCTCGACGTGTTCGACGCCGAAGGCGTGCACTTCGCGCACGAGGTGCACCCGGGCGAGATCGCCTACGACTACTGGTCGTCGGTGCGCGCGCTGGAGGCGATCGAGCACCGCGCGGCCTTCGGATTCAACTGGGACCCGTCGCACATGATGTGGCAGAACATCGACCCGGTCGGGTTCATCGTCGACTTCGCCGACCGCATCTATCACGTCGACTGCAAGGACACTCGGATGCGCCCGCACAACGGGCGGGCGGGAGTGCTCGGCTCGCATCTGCCATGGGGCGACCCCCGGCGCGGGTGGGACTTCGTCTCGACCGGTCACGGCGACGTGCCCTGGGAGGATGCGTTCCGCGCGCTCGATGCGGTCGGCTACACGGGGCCCATCTCGATCGAATGGGAGGACGCGGGCATGGATCGCCTGCACGGCGCCCCCGAAGCCCTCGAGTACGTGCGGTCGCTGCTGTGGCCGGCGCCCGCCGCCTCGTTCGACGCCGCCTTCCGCAACCAGTCGACCGGAGACACTGAATGACCATCCAGCACACCGTCGTCTTCCGCCTCGTACACGAGGCGGGCAGCCCCGAGGAGCGGGAGTTCCTCGCGACCGGAAGGGCCGTGCTCACCTCGATCCCCGGCGTCGAGGACTTCGCCATCCGCCGCCAGGTGAGCCCGAAGAGCGATCTCGAGCATCAGTTCTCGATGATCTTCCGAGACCGCGACGCGTACCGCGCGTACGACGCGCACCCCGCGCACACGGCATTCGTGTCGGAGCGCTGGGTGGCGGAGGTCGCGGCCTTCCAGGAGTACGACTTCGAGGAGTGACGCCGGGTCAGGCGGCGGGTCAGGCGCCGGAATCGCGCAGCTTGACCAGTCGCTCGTGGCCGGTCTCTTCGAGTTCGGCGATGTTCTCGCGCGATTTCAGGAAGTCCGAGAACGAGCGGTAGCCCAGGGCCTTCTCACTGAACGACGGGTCCATGCGGCGCATGTGCGTCTTCACGGCCGAGCTGTGCAGCCACTCGTCGGCATCGGCCTTGTCGTGACCCAGACGCAGCGCCCGCTGCAGCAGCTCGGTCGCCTCGCCCTGCTCGGTGCCGTCGTTGAGATCCTCTGCCTTCACGGGCGTCGACGCGGCGGCCGGCGTCGTGGCTGCCGCTGCGGCCTTGGCCTTGGCGGTCTTGGCAGGCGGTCGCGATTTCGCCCTCACCGTCGGCTCGACCACGGCTTCGGGCACCTCGACGACGGGTGCCTCGACGACGGGTGCAGGCGCGGTCTTGCTCGGACGCACGACGCCGGGAAGCGAGTCGTACGCCTCGAACTCGTCGCACGCGGCGGCCAGCGACTTGGCGGTGGAGCCTGCGACCCCCACGCCGATGACGTAGCGGCCGAGCCGCTTGCAGCGCTGCGCGAGGGGGACATAGTCGCTGTCGCCCGCGACGATCACCACGTGGGTGAGGTCGGGCAGGCGGAACATGTCTTCGACCGCGTCGACGGCGAGGCGGATGTCCGCGCCGTTCTTGGCGTACGCCGCCGCGGGGAAGAGCTGCACGAGGTCGACGGCGCGCGCGACGAGCTGCGAGCGGTACTCGGCGTTGACGGGCGACGACCAGTCGGCGTACGCGCGCGTCAGCACGAGGGTGCCGAACGAGGCGGCGTAGTCGATGATGGCGCCGACCTCGATCATCGCGCGGGAGAGTCGCTCGGAGACCTCGGGGTCGGTGGGGTTCTCGCTGAAGCGCTGACGGTCTTTGCCGTAGGCGTTGCGGCCGTGCACGCGGTCGTACCACGAGATGACGATGTTGTCGAAGTCCAGGTAGACGGCGACTCTGGTGTCGTGTGCCTCAGCCATTGACTGCTCCTTCGCCGGGGTAGCGCACGCCGATCTGCGCACGGATGTCGTCGAGAGCGCCCATGATCGCCACGCTCTCGGCGATCGGCAGGATGTCGCCCTCGAGGATGCCGTCACCCACGAGACGCTCGGCGGCATGCGCCTGGTACTGCATGCCGCGGCCGGCGACGTCGGAGGAGTACTCCTCGATGACCGTGCCGTCCGGCTGCACGACGCGGAAGCTCGTCGGGGTGTACCAGACGCGGTCGATGTCGATGCGGGCCTCCGTGCCGATGATGCTGGCGGCGTTCGGGCCGGCGGCGCGCGACGACGAGAGCGTCGTCGAGATCGCGCCGCCCTCGTGTGTCATGAGGGTGGCGACCTCGGCATCCGCCCCGGTCTCGATCAGGCGGGCGGTGGCCTGGATGCCGGTCGGGGCGCCGAGGATGTCCCACACGAACGAGATCGGGTAGATCCCCAGGTCGAGCAGGGCGCCGCCACCGAGCTCGAGAGCGTTCAGGCGGTGTGTGGGATCGGTGGGGAGCAGCTGGGTGTGGTCGGCGCTGACCGCGCGGATCTCACCCAGGGTGCCGTCTGCGATGATCTCGCGGATGCGGACCATGTGCGGCAGATAGCGCGTCCACATCGCCTCCATCGCGAGGAGCCCGCGGTCGGCGGCCAGCCGCTGCAGATCCTCGGCCTCGCCGCGGTTGAGGGTGAACGCCTTCTCGACCAGCACGTGCTTGCCGGCCTCGAGTGCGAGGCGCGCGTTGTCGTGGTGCATCGGGTGCGGGGTCGAGACATAGATGATGTCGACCTCGGGGTCGGCGACGAGCGCCTCGTACGAGGGGTGCGCGCGGGCGATGTCGAAGCGGGCGGCGAACGCGTCTGCCGACTCCTGCGAACGCGAGCCGACCGCCACGAGATCGAGCCCGGCGGTGCGCAGATCGGATGCGAACGCGCCGGCGATGCCGCCGGTCGCGAGGATTCCCCAACGAAGACCAGTCATCATCTCAGCGTAGGGGGTGGAGCCTGATGACGGGGTGTTCAGACGAGGGCATCCGCCCTCTGTTGCGGGACGAGAGGGAAGACCTGCGCGGCGATCCGCTCGAGCTCCTCGTCCAGCGGCGACGCCTGGATGAGGAGGAGTGTGATTCCGGCATCGGCGTACTCATGGATGCGCTCGGCGACCTGCTCGGCGGTGCCCACGAGGTTCGGACGCAGCCCCCGCGTGCCGACGGAGTACTCGCGACGCGTCAGCTCGAGCGACAGCTTCGAGTTGCGCTGGAATTCCTCGAACGAGGCGTAGCCGGGTGAATCGGGGTCGACCGTCGTGATGCGGTCGAGCTCGCGCTTCGCCTCGGCCTCGGTGTCGCGGACGATGACGTAGGCGGGCATCCCGAACTCGGCGATCGGTCGGCCGTGCAGCCGCTCGGAGCGGGAGTTCATGTCGGCGACGTTGGCGCGCACCTCGTCGAGGGTGCCGCCGTGCATGACGTAGGCGTCGGCGAAGCCGGCGATCGACTCGCGGCCCGCCTCGCTCTCGCCTCCGGCGAAGATCACGGGATGCCGCGACGGCTTCGGCTCCACGATCGTGCCGTCGAGCGCATAGTGTGCACCGTCGAACGTGAACGGCGTCTGCTGCCAGAGGCCGTTCAGCACGGTGACGAACTCCTCGGCCTGCATATAGCGCTCGTCGTGGGTCGTGAACTGCCCGCCGAACTGCCGGGCCTCCTCGGCCCACCACGCGGCGACGACGTTGAGGGCGACGCGGCCGGGTGCGATCTGGTCGAGGGTCGAGACGGTCTTCGCGAGCACCGCGGGAAGGTGGAACCCCGGACGCACGGCCGTCATCACGCGCAGCCGCTCGGTGACGGCCAGGATCGACGCCGACAGCGACCAGGCCTCGAGGCTCGGCGCGTCGATGCCCTTGCGGTCGTTGAGATACAGCTCGGGCACGAGCGTGGTGTGGAATCCGAGACGATCGGCCTTCACCGACACCTCGCGGATGTACTCCCAGGTCGCAGCCATCCGCCCCTCGTCGGTGACGTTGCGCAGGAATCCGCCGTAGACCGGCGTCCAGTAGCCGAGGTCGATCGACATAGTTCTCCTCTGGTGGGGCGGTGAGGCGGGTCGGGGCGGTGGCCGTGCTCAGACGAGCGCGAGCGCCCGGTCGAGGTCGGCGATGAGGTCGCTCGGGTCTTCGAGCCCCGCCGAGAGCCGGATGGTCGTGAACGAGATCCCCGCGGCCGCGCGCTGGGCGGCGGTGAGGTGCGAATGCGTCATCGATGCCGGATGGTTCACGAGGCTGCGCGCGTCGCCGATGTTCGCCACGAGGCGGATCACCTGCAGCGAATCGATGACACGCGCGACCTGCTCCTGCGTCTTCGCGGCGTCGGCACCGGCGGCATCCGTCACGGCGAGGTCGAACGAGAAGACCGAGGGGCCGCCCCGAGGCAGGTAGCGCTCGGCGAGCGCGTGCCAGCGGTTGCCCGCGATGCCGGGGTGGTGCACCGCCGTGACGGCCGGATGCTGCTGCAGATGCCTGGCGAGGGCAAGGGCGGTGGCGCTCTGGCGCGCCACCCGGAGGTCGAGCGTCTCGATGCCCTGCAGGATCTGCCAGGCGTTGAACGGCGAGAGCGAGGGACCCAGATCGTGCACGTACTTCGACTTCACGAGCGCCGCGAACGCCTGGCCCTGGCCGAAGCGGTCCCACAGTGAGAAGTCGCCGACGCGGGTGTACGGCTCGGTGAAGTGCGGCCAGCGGGCGGCTTCCCGACCGAAATCGAAGGTGCCCTGATCGACGACGACCCCGCCGAGCGACGTGCCGTGCCCGCTCAGGAACTTCGTGGCGGAGTGCACCACGAAGTCGGCTCCGTGCTCGCCGGGGCGCACCAGATACGGTGTGCCGACGGTGTTGTCGATCACGAGCGGGACTCCGGCCTCGTGCGCGATGTCGGCCACGGTGCGGATGTCGAGCACCTGGGCGAGGGGGTTGGCGATGGATTCGGCGAAGAGCACCCTCGTCTCGGGCCTGATCGCCGCACGCCACGCAGCGGGGTCGTCCTGATCGACGAACGTCACCGGGATGCCGAAGTCGTCGAAGGTCTCCTGCAGCAGATCGACCGTGCCGCCATAGAGCTGGGAGGCGGCGACGATGTGTCCGCCACGACCGACGAGCGCGAGCAGGGTCACGGCGACCGCGGCCTGACCGGATGCGACGGCGACCGCCGCGACCCCGCCCTCGAGGGCTGCGACGCGCTCTTCGAGGATCTGCTGGGTCGGGCTGGCGTTGCGGCTGTAGAGGTTGCCGACGGTGCGCAGCGCGAAGAGATCGGCGGCCTCGGCGAGCGAGCCGAACTCGTACGCTGCGGTCTGGTAGATCGGCGGGACGGCGCTGTTCGGGGGGACGCCGGGCGTGTACCCCGCCGGGAGCTGACGCGTCGAGAACCCGGTCATGCGATCGCCGCCGCGAGGCTCTCGTGAGTGCGGACGATCGGCGCGTGGGCGTCTCCCGTGCGCAGACGCTCGAGCCACAGCACGAGGGAGGCTGCGACGCTGCGGTGCGATTGGTCGTTGAGCGCGTCGTGCAGACCGTCGACGGTCTCGACGAGTTCGAGATCGGGCACGGATCGCAGCGCGAGGGTCACCTCACGCAGGGGCGAGACGACGTCGGCGCCGCCGTGCACCGCCAGCACGGGCACCTCGATCGCCGCGAGATCGGCCGGNNCAGGCAGAGCGAGCTCGGCGTCCACCAGGGGCCCGGAGACCACGGCCGCGGCGACGGGCGCGCCCTCGGCGACCACTCGCAGAACGGGGGAGGCGACGGCATCCGAACCCACCAGCACCCGGGGGCCGTCGGTCGTCGTCGCGAGCCAGGCGCTCGCCGCATCCACGTCCTCCTCGAACACGGCGACCGCGTAGCCGTCGGCGCTCAGGCGGCGGCCGAACCGCTCGTACACGCCTGCGCGCTCGCCGCGGCCGGTCACGACGGCGAGAGTGCCGCGTACCCGGGCGGGCGGTGTCCAGAGAACAGGGGAGGAGGTCGTGGTCATGCCCTCCATCCTGGGATCGGCCGCGAGCGCGCGGGGAGGATGTGACGCCGTGTTGCGCCGCGTGTCGCCGCGCTTCCGGGCCGATTGGCCGTGACCCCCGCGCGCTCGTACTTTCGGGGCATGACCCAACACCTCATCATCGGAGCCATGGTGCGCACCCTCGGCGCATACCCCTCGGGCTGGCGGCAGCCGGGCGCACACCGCGACCCCGCGACGGATGCCGACATCCTCCGCCGCATCGCGCGGGAGGGCGAGGAGGCGGGTCTGGACTACCTGTTCTTCGGAGACTGGCTCGCCACGGGGCCCGACCTGGAGTTCCGCGACCCCTATCTGCTCGCCCGGATCGATCCGGTCAGCGCCGTGCTCTTCCTCGCCGGAATCACCTCGCGCATCGGCCTCATCGCGACGGTGAACACGACCTACGCCGACCCGTATGCGACCGCCCGCTCGCTCGCGTCGCTCGACGTGCTCACCGGCGGTCGCGCGGGCGTCAATCTCGTCACAGGCGCCGAGCCGCGCGCCGCAGGCAACCACGGCCGGGATGCGCACGCCGACAACGAGAGCCGGTACGACCGCGCCGAGGAGTTCGTGGTCGCCCTGCGACGGCTGTGGGATTCGTGGAGCGAGGACGCCTGGATCGCCGACGCGGCACGCGGAGTGCTCATCGACCCCGAGGGGCTGCGCGGGGCCGACCTGCACGGGCAGCATGCGCGGGTAACGGGCCCCCGCAACGCCACCCGCCCCC
Organism: Microbacterium sp. ISL-103; assembly: GCF_018613995.1. Taxonomy (GTDB): domain Bacteria; phylum Actinomycetota; class Actinomycetes; order Actinomycetales; family Microbacteriaceae; genus Microbacterium. The sequence goes on from NZ_JAGGPD010000285.1 coordinate 9,957, forward strand.
CGCAG
>NZ_JAGGPD010000286.1 GCF_018613995.1 Microbacterium sp. ISL-103
AGCCGCACTCCGTCAGGCAGGAAGAGGGCGACGAGCGGCGGGTGCCAGTCGGTGGACACCTGCACCCGGGCCGAGAGACCGTCGGGAGCTTCAGCCGACACCAGCATCCCCGACCCCGGCATCTGCGCCAGAAGAGCCTCTGCCTGCTCCCGCACCCCGTCGTCGGTGAGGTCGGCATGGGCGCTGTCATCCTCGACGACGAGGGTGAACCCGTCGGCTCCGGCGAGCGCGGCAGCGTCGGCAAGAGCGTCCAGCCGTCTCTGTGCGATGTACAGGTCGGTGGCGCAGACGCTGACCAGGATGAGTGCGAGAGCGAGCAGCGCGTACCCGAGTGTCAGCAGCAGCACGCTCCCCTGTTCGTCGCCGGACTTCATCCGGAGCCCCACAGTCGGGAGGCCTTCTGCGTCGAGGAGCCTTCGACGGCCACCGTCGCGACGTCCTGCAGTCCGAGCACCGCGGGCACCATCGGCAGGGAGACCGTCGACGCGACGGTGACCGTCACGAGCGCCCCGGCGGATGGGCACCCGGCCGCCACAGGTGTGCACGACACCGAGACCACGGTCGAGTCCGGATCGATCCCGTACTGCTCCGAGACTGTCACGAGGACGCGCTCGCTGCGTGACACCGCCGCATCCTCGCCGGGAGCCAGCGCGATCACCCGTGCCGTATGCCGGGCGACGGCCTCCACCCCGAGCATCTGCTCCTGGATGGCACCGAGCGCGATGATCAGGTACACGAGCGGCACGAGGAGGATCACACCGACCGTGATGAACTCGAGCGCCGCGGACCCTTCGTCATCCCTCATCGAAAGACTCCTCCGGAGCATGCGCGTCGATCTCGAGAGCGAACGGGATGCCGATCAGCCCGATCACCGGGAGTGTGGTGCGGACGCGGACCTCGATCGTCGCGTGGCCGAGGGAGGTCGAGCGCCAGGCGCTCACGTCCTCGGCGTACGTCTCTCCGACCGCGCGGGTGATGCTGAGCCTGGTTCTGTCGACCCCCTCCTGCACGTCCGTGTCGGCGAGGGCAGCATGATAGGCACCCTCGACGGCGGCGTCGTGGACGACGTTGCGCACATACACGGCGAGCGCGAGCTGCAGCACCGCGAGGGTCAGCAGGGTGAGCAGCGTTCCGACGAGCACGAACTCGACCGGGCTGGATCCGCGATCGCCCGCGTCGTCACGTACGCCAGGCATGTCGATCATCGACGGGGGTGCCATCAGAGTCCTGAGACTCGTTGGATGGCCTGTTCGAACAGCGTGCTCAGCGCCGGGCCCGCCACCGCCCAGATGAGGACCACGAGTCCGGCGGTCATCAGTGTCACGAGAACCCAACCGGGAACGTCGGCACGCTCGTCTTCGTAGAGGTCACGAGCGTGATCGGCGGCACGGCATCCCCAGGCGCGAACTCGACCAGAGGCGGAAACGCCGACAGCACCCGCAGTACCGTGCGCCTCCCGGACCCGGCCCGACTCGAACGGGCGACCACCCTCGACATGCTGCGGGTTGGGCGCACCCTTACCGGGTAGATGCGCCTTGGGCGGGCTCGATTGCACGCTAGCAGAGACGCTCACACTGCCAAACAAGCGACTCTGGTTCTGACATAGGTGGAATGGAACCAGAACCCAGCCGGGCACATCACCTCGCTCGTCGTCGAGCAGCGCTGCGGAGTGGGAGGTCGCGGAGCCCGCGCCCCGGAGTCGAGACATGTTCATGTCGTCCTTTCGTCGATCGCTCAGCCGATGCCGAGTCGCAGAATGAAGAGGCCCGGGTAGATGGCGAAGAGCACCGAGAGCGGAAGGATCAGGAACACGAGCGGAAGGAGCATCAATATCTCCTTGCGGCCGGCCTGCTCGATCAGCACGCGTTTGGCATCTTCTCGTGCGTCGCCCGCCTGAGCGTGCAGCACTCCCGCGAGTGGGGCGCCGTGTTCGAGAGCGGCGATCACCTGGTCGACGGCGCGGGTGAGACCTGGCAACTCGAGGCGGCGCGCCATCTGAGCGAGCGCGTCTGCGAGCGTCGAGCCCGTGCCGACCGCGAGCACCACTCCGCGGAACTCGCCGGTGAGCTCGCCCGATCCGACTGCGGCGACCCGCCGGAGGGAATCGAGGAAACCCTCTCCCGCCGACAGGCAGAGTGAGAGGAATTCGAGCGTGGTCGGCAACTCGTCGGTGAGACGCCGGCGCCTCGATCTGACGCGCGCGGTGAGGTGCATGTCGCACAGGACACCCGCCCCGACCCCCATGAGCGCGGGAAGGAGCGCGATCGGCGGACTCATCCGTCCCAAGATCGCGACGCCGATCACCACCAGGGCACCGGTCGCGATACCCGCGACGATCCAACCGAGCTGCCGAGCTCGGAAGACTCCGTGCTCCACCGCGGATCCCGCCTGAGCGAGCCTCGCTCGCAGCGCGTCTCCCCCGCCGAGGGCTCGCTCGAATGCGAGCTGCGACCGGAGCCATACGCCGTGCCGCGCTCCGTCGACACGCGATCCATGAGTCGAGAGGGCCGTGCGCGGCAGGTTCTCTTCGGCGACCACATCGCGCACGTAGCCCGCGATCCGCAGAACCAGCGGAGTCGCCGACCAGCGAGGCAGCGCTGTGAGCATGCACAGCAGGCCCGCGGCGAGCACGCCACCGATGAGTGTGGCGAAGGCGACCGACGAGACCGCACTCATCCGAACCACCTGCCGGGCTCGGGGAGGCGCCCGATGCGGATCATGATCCGATAGGCGATCAGGGAGAGCCCAGCCCCCACACAGATCACGAGCGCACCCTCCGGGGTCGCGTATGCCGCGGCACCCTCCGGGCGAAGTACGAGCAGCCCGAGGATCACCCAGGGCGCGATCGAGCCGAGCACTGCCGCGCCCCGGATCCAGGATTGCCTGGCCTCGACCTCGCCGCGCAGCGCGGCGTCTGCACGCACTGACGAAGACAGAGCGCGGAGTACCCCGCTGAGCTCCGTGCCGCCCACCTGTCTCGCCATGCGCAGGGTCTCGATGATGCGATCGGCGATCGGATCTGCGAGAGAGAGCTTCAGCCGGTCGAGGCTCGTCTCGAAGCGTCCGGTCGCGCGCAGATCCCGGGCGAAGACCTCGAATGCCGGCCGCAGCATCGCGGGACAGGAGTCAGCGAGGCTCGCCACCGCGTCGGGCAGAGACAGCCCCACGCGTATCGAGGCGATCAGCAGGTCGCACACGTCGGGCCAGAGCTGTCGCCGCATCTTGCGCAGTCGCAGACGTCGCGAACGCAGCACCACGACCGGTGACACTGCCGCAGCCGACGCAGCCAGGGCCGCGAGAACAGGCATGGCGGCCACGAGCCAGACGACGGATGCGGCGGCGAGCGCGAGCACCATGACCGCCAGGACCAGCACGCGCGGGCGGACAGCGCCGAAACCCGCCTCGGCGAGCAGCCTCTCGAACGGACCCCGTCGGACGGACTTCATCTCGTCCGTGCGCGGAGGCCACAACCACGGTGAGACGCAGAGCAGCAGCCCGGCCGCGAGAAGGGCTCCGAGAAGAGCGATCATCGGCCGACGCCGATCCGACGGAGATCGCCCCGTCGCGGTGCTACTGCGTCCGCGCTGTGCTCGTACAGCCTCCTGGTGACGATCCGCCCCTGGTCGACCTCGCCCGTGGGCGAGATGACTTCGTGCACCCGACGAACCCCCTGGTCGTCCCGTACGCAGTGCACCACGAGATCGACGCCGCCCGCGAGCACCGGCACGATGAAGCTGCGGTCGATGTTGCGTCCCGCCAGCAACGGAAGCAGGGCGAGTTTCTCGAGAGCCTCCTCCGCCGAATTGGCGTGGACGGTGGCGGCACCGGGAACGCCGGTGTTGAGCGCGAGCACCAGGTCGAGCGCCTCGGCGTCTCGCACCTCGCCCACCACGATGCGATCCGGTCTCATCCGCAGCGCCTCTTTGACAAGCCTGCGCACCGTGATCTCGCCGCTGCCCTCGAGACTCGTCTGACGGCCCTGCAGCGACACCACATCCGGACCCTCGACGGCGATCTCGAATGTCTCCTCGACCGTGATGATGCGCTGACTCTGCGCGCACGAATCGAGCAGCGCCCCGAGCACGGTGGTCTTGCCCGCGTGGGTGGCCCCCGAGACGATGATGCTCTGTCCGTCGCGCATCGCCCGACGGAGCATCGATGCCACCTCTCCGGTGAGCGCTCCGTGGGCGACGAGCGCATCCAACGACCGGTATCGCGGCAGGAACTTGCGGATGTTCACCGACCACGAGCCCCGCACCACGTCCGCGATGGCCACATGCAGCCTTGACCCGTCCGGCAGCGACGCGTCGACGAAGGGTTGGCTGATGTCCACGCGGCGACCGGTCGACTGCAGCATCCGCTCGACGAGGTCGCGCAGCATCGACTCGGTGAGACGCAGGTCGATGCGCTCCGACACCCCGCCTCGAGCCACATGGATGCTCTCAGGGCCGTTGAGCCAGATCTCCTCGATCTCGGGATCGTCGAGCAGCGGCTGCAGCGCCCCGAACCCCGTGACCGCGGCGAGCACGTCGCGGACGCAACGGGCCTCGTCGTCGAGCGTCGTCTCTCCTCGTGCCAGGGCGGTGTCGTTGAACCGTCGTACCTCCGACAGGGCGACCACGTGCGCCGCGTCGGCATCGAGAACCGGGTCGGTGCCCTCTGCCCGGAGTCGCTGACGCACGCGCTCGGCGACGACGACGGAGGGCTGGATCACCCGTGCATCCTCGCAAGGATCGCACCCGGCCCGTCGGAGTTATCCACAGCGCCCGCGACTCAGCTGCGGGCGGATCCCCAGCAATGCACGATCCCCCGGTCAGTAGACTGTTTTCCACCGCGCGGGAGTGGTGAAATTGGCAGACACGCAGGATTTAGGTTCCTGTGCCCTAGGGCGTGTGGGTTCAAGTCCCACCTTCCGCACGATCTGTCGCGTGCCGCGCGACCGACGACTTGACCGCCGCACAGCGCACTACGACGGGAAATCAATGCATCACGCCGCGCTCATCCCCTGGCTCGACCCCGCCACCATCATCGGATCGGCCGGCCCCTGGGCGCTGCTCGTGGTGTGCTTCATCGTCTTCGCCGAGACGGGCCTGCTGGTCGGCTTCCTGCTTCCGGGTGACACGCTGCTGGTGATCTCGGGGCTGCTGTCGCATCCGATCGCCGGCTCCGAGCACGGCGTCTTCGGCATCAACGTCTGGATCGTCGCGCTGCTCATCGGGTTGTCCGCCTTCGTCGGCGGTGAAGTCGGCTACCTGATCGGCCACAAGGGCGGGCCTGCGGTCTTCGAACGCAAGGAGTCGGGCCTCTTCAGCAAGAAGAACGTCGAGCGAACCAACGCGTTCTTCGAGCGCTTCGGCGGCATCACCGTGATCCTCGCCCGCTTCGTGCCGATCGTGCGCACCTTCGCGCCGGTCGCCGCCGGCGTCGGCCACATGCCGTGGCGCCGCTATACGCTCTACAACCTCATCGGCGCCATCCTCTGGGGCTTCGGCCTCACGATGTTCGGCTACGCGATCGGCTTCATCCCGCCGATCGCGGACTTCGTCGAGAGCTACATCGACCTGATCCTGCTCGCCGCTGTCGGCGGCACGGCGCTCATCACGCTCTGGCACTACCTCTCCGAGCGCCACAAGGCGAAGAAGGAGGCCGCAGCCGGCGACGGCGAGACCGACGCGGCCGAGGCCGAGGAACTCGCTCTCGAGCCCGAGGTGTTCGACCGCGCTCCCGACTTCGACGGCGACGGCAAGCACTGACGCCGAAGCACTGACGCTGATTCCGCGACGCTGAATCAGTGAAGAAGGCGGGCTGAGCGTCAGCCCGCCTTCTTCTTGCTCGGGCTCTTCTTGGCGCTCGCCTTGGTGTCGGATGATTCGGATCGCGCGGCCTTGGTGCGGGCCACACTGGCGCGCAGCGCCTCCATCAGATCGATGACCTCGCCGCTCTTGGAATCGCCCTCGGCCTCGCCGAACGTCTCCGACACGTCGAATGTGTCACCGGCCTCGATCTTGGCGTCGATCAGGGTGCGCAGCTCCTTCTGGTACTCGTCGACGAACGACTCCGGGTCGAAGTCCGCCGAGTAGCTGTCGACCAGCGATGCCGACAGCTCGAGCTCCTTCTTCGAGATCCGCACGTCCTCATCCAGCGAGGGGAACTCGGCCTCGCGCACCTCGTCGGCCCACAGCAGCGTCTGCAGCACGAGTACTTTGCCGCGTACGCGGAGAGCCGCGAGGCGCGTCTTCTGCCGCAGGGTGAATCGCACGATCGCCGTGCGATCGGTCTGCTCGAGCGTCTTGCGCAGCAGAACATACGCCTTGGGCGACTTCGAGTCGGGCTCGAGGTAGTACGGCTTGTCGAGAGTCAGCAGATCGACCTGATCCGAGGGCACGAACTCGACGACGTCGATCTCACGGCTCTTCTCCGCCGGCAGCGCAGCCAGGTCGTCTTTGGTGAGCACGACCGTCTGCCCCTCGTCGACGTAGGCGCGGTCGATGTCGGCATACGCCACGGTCTCGCCGCACACCTCGCAGGTGCGCTGGTAGCGGATGCGGCCGCCGTCCTTCTCGTGCACCTGATGCAGCGGCACGTCGTGGTCCTCCGTGGCGGAATACACCTTGACCGGCACGTTCACGAGGCCGAAGGTCAGCGCGCCCTTCCAGATCGTTCTCATGCCACCAGTGAACACCAGCCGCCCCGGTCGCGACCAGTACCTTGACTACGCTGGCGTCATGGTCGCAGAGGCGCAGAACGTGCAGATCGACGGTCGTCGACTGCGCATCACCAACCTCGACAAGGTCGTCTACCCCGACACCGGCACCACCAAGGGCGAGATCATCGCGTACTACACGGCGATCGCCCCGCACATCCTCCCTCTGCTCGAGGGGCGGCCCGTCACTCGCAAGCGGTGGGTCGAGGGCGTGGGAACCTCGGATGCTCCTGCCGACGCGTTCTTCACGAAGCAGCTCGAACCCGGGGCTCCGACCTGGATCCCCCGGCACGAGATCCGCCACTCGGACGGACCGAAGGAGTACCCGCTCGTCGAGGACGTGCCGACGCTCGTGTGGCTCGCCCAGGTCGCTGCGATCGAGCTGCATGTGCCGCAGTGGCGCTTCGCCCCCGATGGCCTGCCCGGCAAGCCCGACCGCCTCGTGCTCGATCTCGATCCCGGCCCCGGCGTCGGACTCGTGCAGTGCGCCGAGGTCGCGCGCATCGCTCGCGGCCTGCTGAGCGACATCGGACTCGACCCGGTGCCGGTGACCAGCGGCAGCAAGGGAATCCACCTCTACGCCGCCCTTCCCGGTCAGCAGACCAGCGACGAGATCTCGGCTGTCGTCAAGGAGATCGCCCGACTCATCGAGACCGAGCATCCTGACCTCGCCACCAGCACGCTGGCGAAGACCGCGCGAGGCGGCAAGGTCTTTCTCGACTGGAGCCAGAACAACGGGAAGAAGACCACGATCTCGCCCTACTCGATGCGGGGGCGAGCGCAGCCCTGGGTCGCGGCCCCTCGCACCTGGGACGAACTCGACGACCCCGGCCTCTCCCAGCTCGACTTCGCGACCGTGCTCGAGCGCGCGGAATCGGGACTCGACCCGATCGCGCCGCTGCGCACTGCGCACGCATCGCGGGTGCAGACGACGCGTCCGCCGGCAACCGGGGAAGTCGCCCCCGCGCAGCGCACGGAATCGTCGCGGCACCGCCCGAGGATCTCCGGAGCGGTGAGCACCCCGGCATCCGCCGCCCCGGCGTCTGTCTCCCCCATGCTCGCCGAGAACGGCACGCCCGCGATCGCCCGCAGCCTCAGCTCGCCCTCCTGGGTCGAGGTGAAGTGGGACGGCATCCGCGCGATCGGCACGTGGGCGGACGGACGGATGCTTCTGCACGCCCGCAGCGGCACCGACATCACCGCGCGCTACCCCGAGCTCACGGCTGACGGGGCACCGTTCCTTCCGGTCGGCGATGCGATCGTCGACGGCGAGATCGTGGCGTTCGACGCGAACGGCAGACCCAGCTTCTCGATGCTGCAGAACCGGATGCACCTCACGCGTCCTCGCGAGATCGAGCGCGAGGTCGTGCGCACCCCTGTCGTCTACATGGTCTTCGACCTGCTGCGTCTCGACGGCCACGACCTGAGTTCGATGCCTCTGTCACAGCGACGCACTCTGCTCGAAGAGGTGGTCTCCGATCTCGACGCGCCCATGCAGGTGCCGCCCGTGTTCGACGACGTCGATGCCGCGCTGGCCGCAAGCGACGAGTTCGGTCTGGAGGGTGTGGTCGTGAAGGATCCCGCGTCCCGTTATCGACCGGGCCAACGCTCCCCCGCCTGGCTCAAGCTCAAGCACACGCGCATGCAGGAGGCCGTGATCGTGGGCATCCGTCCGGGCAAGGGCGACCGAGAGGGCACGTTCGGGTCACTGCTGCTCGCGGTTCCGGACTCCGGACGCCTGCGATATGTGGGACGCGTCGGCACCGGCTTCACCGACCGGATGCTGCGTGATCTGCTCGCCCGACTCGCCCCGCTGAGGGTCGATTCGCCGCCGCTGGACGGCGTCCCCGCGCTCGACGCCTCGGACGCCCTGTGGGTCGAACCGGAGCTGGTCGGCGAGGTCGAGTTCGCCAACTGGACCCCCGACGGCGTGCTCCGCCACTCCCGCTGGCGCGGGCTTCGCCCGGACAAGTCGCCCGATGAGGTCGTCGTCGAGAGCTGACCGCCGGTCACGCGTGATGCGGTTCGCAGTCCGACTGCTCGGCGGGCTCGATCTGGAAGGTGGAGTGCGCCACATCGAAGTGGCGCGCGAGACACGATTGCAGGTCGTTCAGCAGCCTCGCCGACCGACCGTCTGCGAGCAGCGCGGGTTCCACACTCACATGGGCGCTGAACACCGGGGCTCCGCGGGTCAGCTGCCAGACGTGCACGTCGTGCACGCCGACGACGCCGTCGTAGTCGAGCAGATGCTGACGGATGTCGCTGACCGCCGTGCCCTTCGGCGCCGACTCGGAGAGTACGGAGAACACCTCGCGCAGCAGCGAGATCGCTCGCGGGATGATCAGCGCCGCGATCATCATCGAGGCGATCGCATCGGCCGGCATCCACCCGGTCGTGACGATGACGATCGCGGCGATGATCACCATCGCCGACCCGATCAGATCGCCCATCACCTCGAGGTAGGCACCGCGCACGTTGATGCTGGTGCGCTGAGCGCGGCTCAGCAGCCACATCGAGATCGCATTCGCGACGAGGCCGACGATGGCGACCACGAGCATGAGTCCGCCCACGACCTCGGTCTCAGACGGATTCAGCAGGCGACCGACGGCTTCGATCGCGACCCAGCCCGCGAGCAGGATCAGGATGATCGCGTTGATCAGCGCCCCGAACACCTCGGCACGCTGGTACCCGTAGGTGCGTCGGTCGTCGGCGGGTCGCGCGGCGACCGCCGCCGCGATGAGGGCGATGACCAGTGCAGACGCGTCGGTGAACATGTGAGCCGCATCTGCCAGCAGCGCCAGTGACCCCGTGAGCACCGCGCCCACCACCTGCACGACCATGATCGTCGCGGTCAGCGTCAGCGAGATCGCCAGAAGTCGGCGATGGCTCGCGGAGCGTATGCCTCCGGCGGCGGGCGCATGATCGTGCATGTCTCCAGGCTAGACCGGCGCCAGCGCGCGTCGGCCGGTCTGCACCTAGTCGGGAATGGTGATGATTCTCAGTAGCCGCGTCTCACCGCAGACGGGTGTACTCGAGCACCACGCACCCGTTGTCGAACGACCGCACCCGGTCGAGACCGAACTGCGTCGGGGAGAAGGAATGACTCGCCATCGGGATGCCGGAGCCTGCGATCACCGGGTATTTCTTGATGATCAGCCGATCGATCTCGTCGAGCAGCACGCCGGCGAGCGTGGCGCCGCCGGCGAGATAGATGCCCAAGCCCGGCTGAGCCTTGAGCTCTCGCACCCGCGCGACCGGATCGGTGCGAACGATCTCGACATTCGGCTCACCGGCATCCGCCAGCGTCGTGCTGAAGACGACCGTTCGAAGGTGAGAGTACGGGTCGGTGACGTCCACCTGCAGAGCCGGCTCGTATGTCCGCCGCCCCATCACGACCGTGTCGAAACGCGTCAGCGGCTGATCGACGCCCCCACGATCTGCGCGCACGAAGGCCGGCTGGACGTCGGCGAGCTCGGTGCCCATCATCTCGGCGAAGGCAGGGGTCACCGGATAGAAGTCCACCTCATCGTCAGGGCCGGCGATGAAGCCGTCGAGGGTGACGCCTACGTAGTACGTGAGTTGACGCATGTCGACACACTAACCACTACGTTTGAAGTACGTCAAGCGTAGTGGTTATTGAGACGGCTCAGAGAGCTGCGAGAAGGGGCACCAGTTCCGCGAATGCACGGGCACGGTGCGACTGCGATTGCTTCTCGCCCCCCGTGAACTCCCCCACCGTCCGCTCGGCGCCTTCGGGCTGTCCGTCCGGGATGAAGATCGGGTCGTAGCCGAAGCCGCCCCCGCCGGACGCCTCGGTCGCGAGGCGTCCGGGCCAGTTCCCCACCACCACATGCTCGGCCCCCTCCGGGGTCACCAGGGCGATGGTCGAGGTGAAGTGGGCGGTGCGGTGCGGATCCGCCACGTCGTGCAGCTGGTCGAGCAGGAGTTCGAGGTTCGCGGCGGCATCCTTCTTGTGTCCTGCCCAATAGGCGGAGAAGACGCCGGGCGCTCCGCCGAGCACGTCGACACAGATGCCGGAGTCGTCGGCGAGGGCCGCGAGCCCCGTATGCAGCGCAGCCGCACGCGCCTTGATCAATGCGTTCTCAGCGAAGGTGACGCCGTCTTCGACGGGCTCGGGTCCGTCGTACCCGACGACCTCGAGATCCGGACGAGTAGCCGCGACGATCTGCTGGAACTCCGCGACCTTGTGCTCGTTGTGGGTGGCGAGGACGACCTTCATCAGCCTGCGAGCGCCTTCAGCTGCTGCTCCTTCAGGTCGGCGCAGCCGGCGACGCCCAGGTCGAGCAGCGCGTCGAGCTCGCGCTTGTCGAACGGCGCACCCTCGGCAGTGCCCTGCACCTCGACGAACAGACCGCGTCCGGTGACGACGATGTTCATGTCGGTCTCGGCGCGGACATCCTCGACATATGCGAGATCGAGCATGGGCTCGCCGTCGATGATGCCCACCGACACGGCAGCGACCGAATCGAGCAGCGGCGTCGAGTTCCTGCCGATGAACTTCTTCTCGCGGCCCCACTCGATCGCATCGGCCAGGGCGACATACGCCCCCGTGATCGCGGCCGTACGCGTGCCTCCATCGGCCTGCAGCACATCGCAGTCGATCACGATCGTGTTCTCACCGAGCGCCTTGGTGTCGACGACGGCGCGGAGCGCTCGACCGATCAGGCGCGAGATCTCGTGCGTGCGTCCGCCGATGCGGCCCTTGACGCTCTCACGGTCGTTGCGGCTGTTGGTCGCACGAGGGAGCATCGAGTACTCGGCGGTCACCCATCCCTTGCCCTTGCCGGTGAGCCAGCGCGGAACCCCGTTCGTGAAGGACGCCGTGCACAGCACCTTGGTGCCGCCGAAGCTGATCAGGGCCGATCCCTCGGCGTGGCTGCTCCACCCTCGTTCGATGGTGATCTCGCGGAGCTGGTCGGTGGAACGGCCGTCGGCGCGGACGATGCTGGTCATGGGCTTCCTTCGGGTGGAGGTGGATGAAACGGATGCTGCACGCGGGCTACTGCCCGAAGACAGTCTCCGGAAGCGTGATGACGCCGGTCTGCACGAGCTGCACGTCGCGCACCTCCCGGCCCATCAGGCGGTTGGCGAGGGCGGTGAACTCGGTCGTCGAGTCTCCGGTCGCCTCGTAGACATAGGTCGCGGTGGCGTCGGGCGACGCGAGCAGGTCGCCTCTCACGAGCTGGCGGTAGACATCGCCCGCGGTCTCGTCGTCGCTGGAGACGAGAGTGACGCCCTCTCCCATCACATAGCTGATGGCGCCGCGCAGGAACGGGTAGTGGGTGCAGCCGAGCACGAGCGTGTCGACGTCGGCCTCGCGAAGCGGCGCGAGGTACTCCTCGGCCGTCGCGAGCACCTCGGGGGTACCGGTGATGCCACCCTCGACGAACTCAACGAAACGAGGGCACGCCGCGGTGAAGACCTCGAGCCGCTCGTTCACCTCGAGCATGTCCTGATAGGCGCGGGACCCGATCGTCCCCACGGTGCCGATGACTCCGACGCGGCCGTTGCGCGTGGTCGAGACGGCGCGGCGGACTGCAGGGCCGATCACCTCGACGACGGGGATGTCGTACCGTTCGCGGGCGTCGCGGAGCATCGCGGCCGATGCGGTGTTGCACGCGATCACGAGCATCTTGACGCCCTGATCGACCAGGGTGTCGAGGACCTCGAGGCTGTATCGCCGCACATCCGCTATCGGCTTCGGACCGTACGGCGAGTGCGCCGTGTCGCCGATGTAGACGAACGATTCCCGGGGCAGCTGGGCTCGGATGGCCCGTGCCACCGTGAGTCCGCCGACACCGGAGTCGAAGATTCCGATCGGGGCGTCGTTCATGACTACCGAGCCTACCCGCGTACGCCCCGCGGTACGCGCAGCAACCCGAACGGATGTCGTCAGTATGCTGAGCGCATGACGACGTCCACGGCGCTTCTGACCGATCGCTACGAACTCACCATGCTCGCCGCAGCTCTGCGCGACGGCACCGCCTCTCGCCCCAGCGTGTTCGAGCTCTTCTCCCGCCGACTGTCGGGCGGACGCCGTTTCGGCGTGGTCGCGGGCACCGGACGCCTCCTCTCTCTGCTTCGGGAATTCCGCTTCGAAGAGGATGAGCTGCGGTTCCTCCGTGACAACGATGTGGTGGATGCCGACTCGCTCACCTACCTCGAGAACTACCGCTTCACCGGCTCCATCCGCGGCTATCGCGAAGGCGAGCTGTATTTCCCCGGCTCTCCGATCCTGACGGTCGAGGGCAGCTTCGCCGACGCCGTGGTGCTCGAGACCCTGGCACTGAGCGTCCTGAACCACGATTCTGCCGTGGCCACCGCGGCGTCCCGCATGAGCATCGCCGCGGGCGAGCGTCCGCTGGCCGAGATGGGCTCACGCCGTGCCGCCGAGCAGTCAGCCGTGGCCGCCGCTCGCGCCGCGTACATCGCCGGTTTCCGCGCCACGAGCAACCTCGAAGCCGGACGACGCTGGGGCATCCCGACGATGGGCACCGCCGCGCACTCGTGGACGCTGCTGCACGAGACCGAGGAGGAAGCCTTCCGCTCGCAGATCGACAGTCTCGGGACCGACACGACCCTGCTCGTCGACACCTACGACATCCGCACCGGGGTCGAGACGGCCATCCGCGTCGCCGGCACCGGACTCGGCGGCGTGCGGATCGATTCCGGCGACCTCCCGATCGTCGCCGCCGAGGTGCGGGCGCAGCTCGATGAGCTCGGCGCGACCGGCACACGCATCACGGTCACCAGCGATCTCGACGAGTACGCGATCGCCGCTCTGGCTGCGTCGCCGGTCGACGCATACGGCGTGGGCACCTCGGTGGTCACGGGTTCGGGCTACCCCACCGCCAGCATGGTCTACAAGCTCGTCGCCCGGCAGAACCCCGACGGAGCGTGGATCGGCGTGGCCAAGGCATCGGCCGACAAGGCGTCGCACGGCGGACGCAAGGCTGCGTTCCGGACTCTCGTCGACGGCGTCGCCGAGGCTGAGACCGTCATCGTCTCGGACGGATTCGAACAGCTCGACACCCCGGCCGAGCACCCCGACGGGCGTCCGTTGCAGACGATTTTCGTCGAGGGCGGCGAGATCGACACGGCGTTCGAAGGCCCCGAGGGAACCGCCTCGGCCCGCGCTCACCACCTGCGGGTTCGCGAGGAACTGCCTGTGCGCGCGCTGGCTCTGAGCAAGTCCGACCCGGCGATCCCCACCGTCTACGTCGACGCGAGCTGACGGCGGCTGAGGCTGTGGCGCCTCAGCCCATCATCGATTCGTAGATCTCTTTACACGTGGGGCAGATCGGGAACTTCTCCGGGTCGCGACCCGGAGTCCACTTCTTGCCGCACAGTGCCCGGACCGGCTTGCCGGTGATCGCAGACTCGAGGATCTTGTCTTTCTTGACATAGTGCGAGAAACGCTCATGGTCGCCCGGCTCGAGGTTCTCCTCGCGGAGGAGTTCTTCCAGTTCGCGATCAAGCGTTGCCACGCCACCCTGATCGGGGCTGTCCAGCGGAGTACTCATGCCGAGAGTCTAGCGGCGGACGCACAGGGGTGGGCGGCTGTCACGCCGTCTCGACGAACTCCATCAGACGCTCGCCCTCGCGCTCGAAGATGCGGCCGCCGACGGCGACGCCGACCACCAGGACCACGACGCCTGTCGCCAGCCCCGCCCAGAACGTCGCAGGTGCGAACCGGGATCCCTCGAGCATCGTGAGCACGAGCAGCCAGATGGTGGGGATGCTCACCACGATGGCGCCGAGGAAGGCAGCGGCCGGGCCGTAGGCACCTCGCGACGTGGGCCGCTGGGGCTGCTGGAACGGACTGTCGCCGGGTCGGGAGACGGCGTACGGCGCGATGACCGAGACGATGCTCGAGAATCCGAGCGCCGACAGCAGCAGGCTCGCCCCGAGACCGGTCAGCGGAAGAAGCAGTCGCCAGTCGTCGATCCACAGCAGGGTGAGAGGCACGGCGATCGCGAGCACAGGAACCGCGACCAGCATGACCGGCACCAGTCGACCCAGCCGGTCGGGGATGCCGCGGACGCCGCTCGCCACGTGCGTCCAGAGCGCCGTGGAGTCGTACGCGACGTCGTTGTGCGGCAGCCATCCGAAGAACAGCGCCATGACCGGAACGGGCACGAGCGCGGCGATCTCCAGCGGCACACCGGCGACGAGCAGCGGGAGGACCGTGAGCACGCCCGCGACCGGAACGACGATGAGGTTCATGATGTACCGGCGATCACGCAGCCAGTACACGAGGCTGCGAGACGCGATCGCCCCGAACGCGTTGGAGGGCAGCAGGCCGAACCAGCCGAGACCGCTCCGCTCGCGAGATGCGACGGGACGCTCGGTGGTCGTGAGCAGTCGCCGCACCAGCCACGTCCACAGCGCCCAGAGAGCTGCGGCGGTGGCGAAAGCGACGATGCCGCTGATCCACGCGCCGGCGGTGTCGTCGGTGGCGAACGAGAACAGGAACTGCGAGGAGGCGGCGAGCGGGGTGACGCCCACCGACGCCGTCAGCGCGGCCACGGCTGCCGGCACGTGCCCGTCCCACTTGAGCGACGCGAGGAAGACGGCGACGGGGAAGGCGATGACGATCACCGCGAGAGCGAAGAGAGCGGTCAGTTCACGAGATCGCCGCTCCGGCAGGAGGAGAGCATTGATCGCCATGCCGATGCGTGCCGACAGGATCGTCGACAGCAGCCCCACGACGGTGGTCAGAACCGCGAGCGGCCACGGCGCGCCGAGCCTGATGGCGACGATGCAGACACTGA
>NZ_JAGGPD010000287.1 GCF_018613995.1 Microbacterium sp. ISL-103
CACAGCGAACGGAATGCGAACGCATCGGGGACACGCAGGAAATGACCCGTGACTTCCGTCGGCATGCGGACTACCGTGGGGGGACACAAGGCGACCACGGTCCGCCCTTGGCCGGGAGGACCGGGACAAGGAGGCAGCAATGGAAACGAGCATCGTTGGCGTCGGGGTCGGTATCACCGATCGCTTCCGAACCGTTGTCGAAGAGAAGATCGCCAAGATCCAGACGTTCGCGTCACGTGCGCAGCGATTGGATGTGAAGGTCACCCACCGGGTGTATCGCAACGGCCGAGTGCCGGATGAGACCGTGGAGCTGACGCTCGTCAGCAAAGGGCCGGTCGTCCGGGCAGAGGCCACAGACGGCGACAAGTTCGTCGCCCTCGACCTCGCGGTCGACAAGATGGCCGAGCAGCTTCGTCGGGCCAAGGAGAAGCGCGTCGACGGCCGTCAGCACCCCCGTGGGGCGCATTTCGAGAAGGAGACCGGTGCCCTCGAGGGCATCGACGTCCAGCCGGCATCAGTAGAGGTCCTTCGCGCAGTCGCGACGGGCACCGTGCCGATTCAGAACGAGGAAGAAGAGGACTACTCGCCCGTCGTCATCCGCACCAAGAACTTCGGCGCGGAGTGGATGACCGTCGAGGAGGCGGTCGATCGGATGGAACTGGTCGGCCATGACTTCTTCCTGTTCGTCGATGTGCGCACCGACCACCCCAGCGTCGTCTACCGGCGCAAGGGTTGGGACTACGGCGTGATCGCTCTCGAGACGCAGGCTCCGCCCTCTGAGGCACTGGCTTCGTGACCGTGAGGTCTCGTGAGCTGACATGAGAACGGCCCGGCCCCTCAGAGGGGCCGGGCCGTTCTTCGTGTACGAGGGTGTCGTCAGTCGAAGATGCCGTCGAGGATGCTGCCGATGACGAGGCCGCCGAGGATTCCCGACGCGACATCGCCCCCTCACCCTCGTCGACCGCCGCCGCCCCAGCCCCCGCCGCCCCAGCCGTTTCCGCCGCCGCCCCAGCCCTGATCCTGCGGGCGCGACGAGTCGATGTCGCGCTGCGCGAGCTGCAGCGCCTCGGAGGCGAGGTGGGCGACGCGCCGGGCGCTGGCGAGCGCCTCGTCCCGCGTCTCCTCAGCGGGGAGCAGATCCGACACGTCCACACGCAGCCGTTCGGCCTCGGCGAGACGGGTGCGGGCATCTGCCCCGATCCACCCGCGGTGTCCGGCGATCAGTCCGCGGGCGACGCCGAGCTGGCGATCAGCATCATCGATGGCGTGCTGCACCTGCTGGATGCTGGGCAGCGGGTGTTCAGCACGGTGGCGGGCGGTGGCGATCGCGTCGTCGAGAGCCGAGTTCGCCTCGCGGAGCTGCGACAGCTCGGCGAACGGGTCGCCGGGGGTGCCTGCGGGGGAGAGGGCGCTCAGGGCGTCCTGCAGAGCTGTCACGGCCGCCGCGACCGCGGGCACCTGGGGCGCCGTGCGTGCGGCGATCAGGTCGCTGCGTGAGTCGGCGACGACCTCGGCGAGCGTGGACTCGGCGCGCAGCGCCTCGATCTCGAAGTCCTCGACGGCGTCGAGCAGTGCCGAAGCACGCCGCGTGGCCTCGGTCGCCGTCTCGAGTGCCAGGTTGGCCTCCTCGTTCTGCTTCGCGGCACGTCGACGCTCCGAGACGGCGGCGCCATGCGTGGCGAACGCGATCAGCTGCTCGGCCTCGGCAGCGCTGGCGGTGATCTGATGCATCGCCGACTCCGCGTACCGCGACGACAGCCGCGACACCGTCTCGTTGGTGTGGGGGATGCGGGTGCTGAGCTCCTCGGCATCGGCACGCACCTTCGCGATCACCTCGGGTGCGCGACGGACCTTCGAGATCGACGTCGCGAGGTCCGAGGTCTTCTCGTCGAGCAGATCCTGCGCCCAGTCGCAGAGCTGGATGATCCGGGCGTTGCGCGTGCGCAGCTCTTCGGGGGTGTCAGGGATCTCGTCGTGATTGAGCTGGTGGAGCTGGAAGGCCTCGCGCAGGTGCGTGCGAACGGCGCTCAGGGCCTTCTTCAGATCCCGGGTGAGCTGCTCGCCGAGCTCGGCCTCCGCGAACGCGAGTTCGTCGGACGTGCTCCGGATGCGCTCGTCAGCGGAGACGAGCGCCTGCTCGGCGCGACGCGCCAGATCGGCATCCTGTGCGGCCAGCTGTTCCTGTTCGCGTTTGCGTCTGCCCCATATTCCAGCCATAGGACTGATCCTAGTTTCCCGAGCGAGAGGGCTGGCTGTGCATCCGCTCCAGGCGAACGCGGTTCACACCAGCGCGGGCCCGGCCGTCCGCGCCGGACGGCCGCGCTTCGGACGGTCGGCGGTGAGTTCGAGGGCCAGGGCGTGCGACGGATGCTGGGCGAGCCGCGCCTGCACGTGGTCGATCCAGCGCAGTTCGGCATCGGCGGAGAAGATCATCGAGTCGACCACCAGCGACCAGGCCAGTCCCTGCGGACTCGCGTCATCGCGGGACTCCCGCATGGTGTGGAGAGCATCGAGCTGTCGTTGCGACGCTTCCCGCTGCGTGCCGATCACCGCTGCGGCATCGGCGCCGGGGAGCGTCGCCGCCACGGCGAGCTTTATCGCGAGCTCATCTCGCGTCGTCTGGCTGCGCTCGACGGGCGAGGTCAGCCAGCGGTCGACCTCGTCGATTCCCGACTCCGTGATCTCCCAGTAGACGTGGCCGTGGGCGTCGGCGGAGCCTCGTGACACCAGGCCGTCGCGCTCGAGACGCTCGAGGGTGTTGTAGATCTGGCCGACGTTGAGGGGCCAGACCGATCCCGTGCGGCGGGCGAACTCGTGACGGAGCTGATATCCGTAACAGGGGCCCTGGGCGAGGAGCGCGAGCCGGCTCTGGCGAACGG
>NZ_JAGGPD010000288.1:0-1122 GCF_018613995.1 Microbacterium sp. ISL-103
CCTGCCAGCCCGGAGACTCGGCGGGGAAGAACTTCTGAAGCAGATCGAGCATGATCGGGACGGCGGTCGATGCACCGGGAGATGCTCCGAGGAGACCTGCGATCGAGCCGTCCGCCGCAGAGACGACCTCGGTGCCGAACTGCAGGATGCCGCCCTTCTTCGCGTCCTTCTTCATGACCTGCGCGCGCTGACCGGCGTCGATCAACGTCCAGTCCTCGTCCTTCGCGGTGGGCATGAATGTGCGCAGGCTGTCGACCTTCTTGGCGTGGTTCTTCAGCAGCTCGCCCACCAGGTAGGTGATGAGGTCGGGGTTCGCGAACGCGACGCGGAGCATCGGCCAGAGGTTGTGCGTGCGCACCTGCGACACGATGTCGAACATCGAGCCGTTCTTGAGGAACTTCGGGCTGAATGTCGCGAACGGGCCGAACATGAGCGAGGCCTCGCCGTCGACCACACGCGTGTCGAGGTGCGGCACCGACATGGGCGGCGCACCCACGGACGCCTGCGAGTAGACCTTCGCCTTGTGCTGGGCGACGACATCGGGGTTGGAGGTCTTGAGGAACTGCCCGCCGATCGGGAAGACTCCGTATCCCTTGATCTCAGGGATGCCCGAGCGCTGCAAAAGCTTGAGCGCCCAGCCACCGGCACCGACGAAGACGAAGCGCGCCTTGATCTGGTTCGGCGTGCGCCCGATCGTCGTGCGGTAGTTGATCAGCCAGGTGCCGTCTTTCTGCTTCTTCAGGCTCTTGACCTCGTGGTTCGTGCGCAGCGCGACACCCGAATCGGTGAGGTGGTCGAAGAGCTGGTGCGTCAGCGCACCGAAGTCGACGTCGGTTCCGGCGGGCACGCGGGTGGCCGCGAACGGCTCGCCCTTGCGGCGCTGCTGCATGAGCAGCGGCGCCCACTTGTTGATGACGCGGGAGTCGTCGCTGTATTCGATGCCCTCGAACAGCGGCTGCTTCTTCAGGACCTCGTAGCGGTCCTTGAGGTACTTGACGTCTTTCTCACCGCGCACGAACGTCATGTGCGGGGTCGCGTTGATGAACGTCGACGGGGCGTCGAGCACTCCCCGCTCGACCAGAGACGACCCGCACTGACAGCTCTGCGGGACCTGCTCGTTGA
>NZ_JAGGPD010000288.1:1149-9601 GCF_018613995.1 Microbacterium sp. ISL-103
TGCGACGATCTTCCAATCCGGCTGCAGCTCGTGCAGCAGGGTACCCAGGGTGGCGCTCATGATGCCACCACCGATCAAGACGACATCGACGGTTTCGGTCACCGGAACAGTCTAGTTCGAGGTCGCGACACTGCTGACCATGCGGCCCGGCCTGATCAGACCGGATCCGCATGGCGGGGATGCGGACAGGCTATGACGCCAGGCGCTCGGCGAGGATCTCGGCGATCTGCACGGCGTTGAGAGCGGCGCCCTTGCGCAGATTGTCGTTGCTGATGAACAGCACGAGGCCCTTGTTCTCGGGTGCGGACTGGTCGGCACGGATGCGGCCGACGAAGCTCGGGTCCTTCCCTGCGGCCTGCAGCGGGGTCGGCACCTCGTCGAGCACGACGCCCGGGGCGGCCGAGAGCACCTCGGCGGCGCGCTGCGGGGTGATGTCCTCGGCGAACTCGACGTTGATCGAGAGCGAGTGCCCCGTGAAGACCGGCACGCGCACACAGGTGCCCGCCACGCGGAGGTTCGGGAGCTCGAGGATCTTGCGGCTCTCGTTGCGGAGCTTCTTCTCTTCGTCGGTCTCGTTCTGGCCGTCGTCGACGAGATTGCCGGCGAACGGGATGACGTCGAACGCGATCGGCGCGACGTACTTCTCGGGCTCGGGGAAGTCGATCGACGAGCCGTCGTGCACGAGGCGCAGCGTGTCGCCCTGAGCGAGCACACCCTCGACCTGACCGAGCAGCTCCTGCGCTCCGGCGAGACCGGAGCCGGAGACGGCCTGGTAGGTCGAGACGATGAGGCGCTCGAGGCCGGCCTCGGCGTGCAGCGCCTTCAGCACCGGCATCGCCGCCATGGTCGTGCAGTTCGGGTTCGCGATGATGCCGCGGGGGCGGTCATCGATCGCGTGCGGGTTGACCTCGCTCACCACGAGAGGAACCTCGGGGTCGTTGCGCCAGGCGCTGGAGTTGTCGACGACGACGGCTCCTGCCTCGGCGAAGCGGGGTGCGTAGGCACGGCTGGCGGTCGCGCCGGCGGAGAAGAGCGCGATGTCGATGCCCCCGGCATCCGCGGTCTCGACGTCTTCGACGATGACCGTCGCGCCGCCGAACTCGATGGCCGTGCCGGCCGATCGCGATGACGAGAACAGGCGCAGCTCGCGGATCGGGAAGGCTCTCTCGGCGAGAATCTCGCGCATCACGGTGCCCACCTGGCCGGTGGCGCCCACGATGGCGACGGAGAGTCCTGAGTCGGAGATGCGGGTCATGATGTTCCTTGGCGTCGTGCAGTACTGCAGGCGAGGCTTCGGGCGCGACGTCGGGATGCGGATGCCGCGCCTGGCGCCGATGTCAGGGTTTCGGTGAGTCTACCGTGCCGCCCGCGGGTCGAGGACGCGCGTGAGCGGGCGCCGGGCGTACGATGCTGCGCGGGTCAGCGACCGCTGCCGGCGTGGACGGTCGCCTCGGCGTCGCCGTCGAGACCGTACGCGGTGTGCACGGTGCGCGCAGCCTCCGCGAGGTCGGTGTCACGCAGCACCACCGAGATGCGGATCTCGGAGGTCGAGATCATCTCGATGTTGATGCCACCGGCCGACAGCGCCTCGAAGAGCGTCGCCGAGACTCCGGAATGCGTCCGCATGCCCGCGCCGACGACCGAGAGCTTGCCGATCTGGTCGTCGTGCACCAGATTCTGGAAGCCGACCTCGATCTGCTCGCCGGCCAGCGCCTTGAGCGCTGCCGCGGCATCGGCCTTGGGAACCGTGAACGAGATGTCGGTACGACCCGTGGCCGACACGTTCTGCACGATCATGTCGACGTTCGCGCCCGACTTGGCGACGATCTTGAAGATCTCGGCCGCCTTGCCCGGAACATCCGGAACGCCCGAGACGGTGATCTTGGCCTGGCCGAAATCGGTGGCGACCCCGGCGACGATCGGTTCTTCCATGGCTGCTGCTCCCTCGGCTTCGCGAGGGTTCTTCATGCCCTCGCCCAGAACGTATGTGCCCTCGGACGACGAGAACGTCGACCGGGCGTGGATCAGGACGCCGTGACGGCGTGCGTATTCGACGGCTCGGATGTAGAGCACCTTCGCGCCGTTGGCCGCGAGCTCGAGCATCTCTTCACTGGAGACGTGGTCGAGCTTCTGCGCCTTCGGGATGACGCGGGGGTCTGCGGTGAAGATGCCGTCGACGTCGCTGTAGATCTCGCAGACGTCGGCATCGAGGGCGGCGGCCAGGGCGACGGCCGTCGTGTCGGAGCCGCCACGACCGAGGGTCGTGATGTCGCGGGTGTCACGGTTGAAGCCCTGGAACCCGGCGACGATGACGATCGCGCCCTCATCCAGAGCCTCCCGCAGCCGGATCGGGGTGACATCGACGATGCGGGCCGCTCCGTGCTGCGAGTCGGTGATCATGCCGGCCTGGCTGCCGGTGAACGAGCGCGCTTCGAAGCCCATCGAGTGGATGGCCATGGCGAGAAGGGCCATCGAGATGCGCTCACCGCTCGAGAGCAGCATGTCGAGCTCACGGGGGGCCGGAATCGGGGCCACCTCGTTCGCGAGGTCGAGCAGCTCATCGGTCGTGTCGCCCATGGCGCTCACGGCGACGACCACGTCGTGCCCGGCGCGACGTGTGTCGACGATGCGCTTGGCGACGCGCTTGATGCTCTCTGCGTCGGCGACGGAAGAGCCGCCGTACTTCTGCACGATGAGGGCCACGTTCACTCCCTGGGATGTCGGGCGGATCCGCCCACCCTCATTCTACGAGCGCCGCATATGCGCCACGTCGCATGTGACGGTGTGGCCGGCCGCAGCCCCCGGGCGGGCGGCAGGCCTCCGGGCGGGCACAACTTCGGACCTGGTGACGGACACTCTGGCGTACGGCGACATTCCGCGGCGCGTCGCCCACAACATCCGACGTCGTGCCCAGCCGCGAAGAGATCGAAGGCCAGACGCTATGGGCGGGGCGAAAGGGTCGGGGAGCCCGGAAGGGCGAAAGGGCCGGGGAGCCGCGAAGGCGGGAGCCGGACCGGGTCTCAGGGGGCGGGCGGCAGCGGCGTGGGGGCGAGATTCGGAGCGGTGGATGCCGGAGGGCGGAAGCGTCCGCCTGTGGCGGCGAACCAGCATCCGACGATGATCAGCGGGAAGCCGATGAGCAGCCCCGGCGTCAGAGGCTCGGCGAGCACGAGGGCACCGAGGAGGATCGCGACCACCGGATTGACGTAGGTGAAGAGCGGCGCACGCACGGGGCCGACCTCGCGGATGAGCGCGAAGAAGGCGAGGAACGCGACAGCGGTGCAGATGACGGCGAGCGCGAGGAGCGCCACGATCGACGGCAGCGTGGGCATCCGGTGCTGCGTGAGCAGGCCTATCGGGAGGTAGATCACGCCGATCATGAGCAGCGAGAGCGTGATCGTGCCGAGCGAGGGAACGTCGTCGAGCTTGCGCGCCACGATGAACGGCGCGATCGCATACAGGATCGCGACCAGCAGCACCTCGCCCGCGGCGATCAGGTTGAGGTCGCCGCCGAAGAGGCCGGGACCCGCGACGACGATCGCGACACCGATGAAGCCGACGAGCAGGCCGATCGACCGCGAGGGGCGCAGCACCCCACGGTCTCCCCCGCCCAGCGCGATGAGCGCGGCGAACAGCGGCACGGTCGCGACGAGCAGGCCTGTCAATCCCGAGGACAGCGTCATCTCGGCGTGGCCGAGGAGGACGAAAGGACCCGCCATCTCGATCGCACCGAAGGCGAGCACCCAGGGCCAGTGCTTCAGCGCGGCGCGAAGCGCACCACCGCGGATCGCGAACGGCAGGAGCAGGAGGGCCGCGATCAGCGTGCGTCCTGCGACGATGGCCGGCGGCGAGAACGACTCGACCGCGATGCTGATGAAGAGGTAGGGAACGCCCCACAGCAGGGCCATCGCCCCGAAGAGCAGCCAACCGCGTCGCGAGAAGCCGCCCTGCGTGTTCACAACACGCGCCGGCCCTCGAATGCGCGCCCGAGTGTGACCTCGTCGGCGTATTCGAGGTCGCCGCCGACGGGAAGGCCGGAGGCGAGGCGTGACACGGTGATCTGCATCGTGGTGAGCAGGCGGCTGAGGTAGCTGGCGGTCGCCTCGCCCTCGAGGTTGGGGTTGGTCGCGAGGATGACCTCTTGCACCGTGCCGTCGGCGAGCCGCGTCATGAGCTGCGCGATGCGCAGGTCATCGGGGCCGACGCCGGCGATCGGGCTGATCGCGCCGCCGAGCACGTGGTACAGGCCCCGGAACTCGCGGGTGCGCTCGATCGCCGCGACGTCCTTCGCGTCTTCGACGACGCAGATCAGGGCGGGATTGCGTCGCGGATCGCGGCAGATCGCGCAGCGCTCCTGCTCTGCGACGTTGCCGCAGATCTCGCAGAAGCGGACCCGCACGCGGATCTCGATCAGCAGCTCCGACAGCCGCGCGACGTCGAACGTCGGCGTCTGCAGGATGTGGAATGCGATGCGCTGCGCGGACTTGGGGCCGATTCCGGGGAGCCGACCGAACTCGTCGATCAGCTCCTGGACGATGCCGTCGTACATCAGGAGAACCTCGTCGGGGGCTCGTAGGGCTCTTCGCGAACGAACGTCGCGCCGAGCACCTGGCGGATCACGGCCTCTCCGTAGCGCTGGACTCCCCCGGCGGGGGTGCGCTCGGTGACTACCGGGGCTGCGGCGGCCGAGGCCGCCTTTCGCACCGGCGCGGACTGCGCCGGCACGGAGGGAGCGGATGCCGGGCGGGCTGCAGGAGCGGACGCCTGCGTCGCCGGTGCCGGTTCGTAGGAGGGGTCGTACGGGGGCTCGTCGTCGAAGTACGGCGGCTCGTCGTCGAGCGGAGGCGGCGTCTCGTCGGCGCTCCGCGAGGGCTGATCGCCCGGTGACGGCCGAGTGGGGGCCGCTGTAGACGCGGAGGAAGCGACCGGAGACGCGGCGGCCGGTGCGGCAGCGGGCACAGCGGCAGGCTCAGCGACGGGCATCGATGCCGGGACGGGGTCGATGGACGCCGGGATGGACGCCACCGCCCACTCGGTCACCGGCGCGGCGGATGCACCTCGGGTCTGCGCGCGCGGTGGGCCCGCTGACGCAGGCTCCGATGCGGGCGCGTCGTCGGCGGGGCCACCCGACGACGACGTCGCGGGCTGGCGGGGCGCTCCCCCGGCGGGCATAGGGGCCGGCAGGGACTTGACGCGCACACCGACCTCCGGCTCGATCGCGGAGCGAAGGGGAGCCGAGGGGCCTGAGCCGGGAGTGGTCCCCTTGAACTTCGCGACGTCGTGCTGGCTGGCGAATCCGAGCGTGAGCACCTCGGTCTCGGCGGCGAACGCGAGCGGCTGCACGCCCGTCGCGAGGAGCCAGGAAGTGCGGCTGACGCTCTCGAGACGCTTGAGCACCGCCGGCCACGCGGCGGTGATGTGCTCGAGGGTGACCGGGCCCGATGGGATCACAGGAGCCACGCCGTCGGAGCCGGATGCCGTGACCGACGTCGTCTCGGCGGGAGCAGCGGTCTCAGCGGGAGCAGGGGCCTCGGCGGGAGAGGCGGTCTCGGCGGCCGCAGCAGCAGAGGTCGTCTCGGCGGGAGCGGTGGGACCGGATTCCGACACCTCGCTCGGTGCCGCGTCAGCTGCCTCGACTGCCCCGGATTCGGCGGAGGCGGCAGGCGCGGGTGCGGCGGCAGCAGCAGGCGCGGGTGCGGCGGCAGCAGCAGGCGCGGGTGCTGCGGCAGCAGCAGGCGCGGGTGCCGCCGCTCGCGCGGGCGCGGATGCGGCCGGAGAGGACGCGAGCGCATCTGCGGTGCCCGTGTCACCCGCAGCGGTCAGCACGCGCGCGACCATCAGCTCGAGATGCAGTCGAGGCGATGTCGCACCGGACATGTCGTCGAGCGCCGCGCTGACGACGTCGGCCGTGCGCGAGAGCCGCGCGGATCCGAATCCCTCGGCCTGCGTGCGCATGCGCGCGAGCTCGTCTTCGGCGATGCCTCTCAGCACCGACGATGCGCCGGGCCCCACGGCGGCGATCACGATCAGGTCGCGCAGTCGCTCGAGCAGGTCGTCGACGAAGCGGCGCGGGTCCTGCCCGGTCTGCACGACGCGGTCGATGGCAGGGAACGCCGCCGCGGCGTCGGCGGACGCGAGAGCGTCGACGATCTCGTCGAGCAGAGCCGCATGCGTGTAGCCGAGCAGCGCCACAGCGCGCTCGTAGGCGACGGTCACGGTCTCGGAACCGGCAGGCGAGTCGGAGCCCGCGATGAGCTGGTCGAGCAGCGACAGGGTGTCTCGCGGCGACCCGCCACCCGCTCGCACCACGAGCGGCAGCACGCCCTTCTCGACGATCACTCCCTCTTCGGCGCACAGCTTCTCGACGTATTCGAGCATCGCCGCCGGGGGCACCAGCCGGAACGGGTAGTGGTGGGTGCGCGAGCGGATGGTGCCGAGCACCTTCTCGGGCTCGGTGGTCGCGAAGATGAACTTGACGTGCTCCGGCGGCTCTTCGACCAGCTTGAGCAGCGCGTTGAACCCCTGAGGCGTCACCATGTGCGCCTCGTCGAGGATGAAGATCTTGTAGCGGTCGCGGCTGGGGGCGAACGTCGCCCGTTCGCGCAGGTCGCGGGCGTCGTCGACGCCGTTGTGGCTGGCCGCGTCGATCTCGACCACATCGAGAGATCCTCCGCCGGCGCGCGACAGCTCGACGCAGCTCGGGCAGGTGCCGCAGGGCACGTCGGTCGGCCCTTCGGCGCAGTTGAGGCAGCGGGCGAGGATGCGCGCGGACGTCGTCTTTCCGCACCCACGCGGGCCGGAGAACAGATAGGCGTGGCCGACACGGTCACCGCGGAGCGCGGTCATCAGCGGTTCGGTCACCTGGGACTGCCCGATCATCTCGCCGAACGACTCGGGGCGGTAGCGGCGGTAGAGGGCTGTGGTCACCAGAACAGCCTACGGCGTGCCACCGACCTTGCGGCAGGCGAGAGCGGCATCCGCGCCTCATCCCCCGTCCCCAGCTGCACGACGACGCCCCACCTGCCGGATGCCGGCGAGGTGGGGCGTCGATGAGTGCGCGGAAGGAGGAGCTCAGTCGATCGGTTCGATCACCGGAATCGCCGTGGTGATCACCGGGACGGATGCCGACAGGCGCGTGCCGTCTTCGCGCAGCGCGTCCGCGAACTGCCGCAGCGACGGGCGTCCGGGAATCATCGGACCCTGGTCTGCGAGGGGCACGATGACCTCTTCGTCGACCGCGGCGATGTACGCGTCATCCCGGACCGTGAACGCCACCGGATCGCCGCTGACCACCCGCACGCGGAGCTGGTCGGTGGTGAGCGTGATCTGCAGCGACGACCCCTGCCACTGCAGCGGGTACGACAGCGACGGCCAGTCGGCGGGAAGCCGCGGGTCGAAGCTGAGTTCGCCGGCGTAGTCGCGCATTCCGCCGAAGCCGCATACGAGGGCCGTCCACACTCCTCCCGCAGAGGCGACGTGCACGCCGTCGGCCGCGTTGTGGTGCAGGTCGTGCAGGTCGACGAACAGCGACTGCCGGAAGTACTGCAGCGCGAGATCCTGGTAGCCCACCTCGGCGGCGAGGATCGACTGCACCACGGCCGACAGCGTCGAGTCGCCGGTGGTCAGCGGGTCGTAGTAGTCGAAGTCCGCCTTCTTCTCTTCGGGGGTGAAGTGGTTGCCCTGCAGGAACAGCGCGAGCACGACATCCGCCTGCTTGAGCACCTGGAACCGGTAGATGACCAGCGGGTGGAAGTGCAGCAGCAGCGGCCGCTGCTCGGGCGGCGTGTGGGCGAGATCCCAGACCTCTCGCTCGAGGAACAGGGAGTCCTGGGGGTGGATGCCGAGTCGCTCGCTGAACGGGATGAACATCGCGTCAGCTGCCCGCTCCCACCCCTCGGCCTCGCCCTCGTCGAGCCCGGTGCGCTCGACGACCCTGGCGAACTCCTCGCCGTTCGCCTCCTGCGCCTCGCGCACGACCCGCGCCGCATAGCGCAGGTTGTAACGGGCCATGACGTTCGTGTACAGGTTGTCGTTGACGACCGTGGTGTACTCGTCGGGCCCTGTCACACCGTGGATGTGGAAGGTCTCGATGCCGTCGTCGTCCTTGGTGTCGGCGACGAGCCTCGAGGTGCGCCAGAAGCCGAGCGTCGCCCACAGCCGGGCCGTCTCGATGGCGATGTCGATGCCCTCGCGACGCAGGAAGTCGTCGTCACCGGTCGCGCGCACGTACTTGCCGAGCGCGAAGCTCACGTCGGCGTTGATGTGGTACTGCGCGGTGCCGGCGGCGTAGTAGGCCGAGGCCTCCTCGCCGTTGATCGTGCGCCAGGGGAACAGAGCGCCGGCCTCGTTGAGCTGCGCCGCACGGCGACGGGCCGCCGGAAGCATGAGCGCTCGTGCCCGCAGCGCGTTGCGTGCCCACTGGGGCGACGTGTAGGTGAGGAACGGGAGCACG
>NZ_JAGGPD010000289.1 GCF_018613995.1 Microbacterium sp. ISL-103
GGCGGGGAAGACGGCCGTGCGGCCGGGCATCGACGCGACCGAGGCGAGCGGGAAGAAGTTCGTGCAGTCGCCGACGGCATAGACGTTGGGCACGGAGGTGCGCGCGACCCGGTTGACGCGGACGTGCCCGGTCTCGTCGAGCTCGACGCCCGCGTCTTCGAGGCCGATGCCTGCGGTGTTCGGGATCGAGCCGACCGCCATGAGGCAGTGGCTGCCCTCGACCGTGCGGCCGTCGGACAGCGTCGCCGTCACGCCGCCCTTCGTGACCTCGACCTTCTCGGCGCGGGCCTTGGAGAGCACCGTCATGCCGCCGCGCTTGAAGACCTTCTCGAGCACGTGCGCGGCATCCTGGTCTTCCCCGGGAAGCACCTGCTCGCGACTGGAGATCAGCGTCACCTTGGCGCCGAGGTTCATGTAGGCCGAGGCGAACTCCGCGCCCGTGACACCGGAGCCGACGACGATCAGGTGCTCGGGCAGAGCCTTCATGTCGTAGAGCTGCGTCCAGGTGAGGATGCGCTTGCCGTCGGGCTTCGCAGAATCCAGCTCGCGCGGCGACGCACCCACGGCCACGATGATGGTGTCGGCCTCGATCCGGTCGAAGTCGGTGCCCTTCTGCCCCGTGGACACGACGATCGCGGTCGGACCCTCGAGTCGTCCGTGACCGGAGAGGATGCGGACGCCGGCTTCGAGCAGCGTCGTGCGCATGTCCTCGGACTGCTGACCGGCGAGCGCGATGAGCCGCTTGTTGACCGCGGCGAGGTTGATCGCGATCTCGGGCTTGAGCGGCTTGCCGTGCTCGCCCTTGGCGTAGAACTGCACTCCGAGGTCGGAGGCCTCCGAGATGGCGACGGCGGCATCCGCCGTGGCGATCAGGCTCTTCGAGGGGACGACGTCGGTGAGCACCGCCGCCCCACCCACGCCGACGCGCTCGACCAGGGTCACCTCGGCTCCGAGCTGAGCGGCTGCGAGTGCCGCTTCGTAACCGCCGGGACCGCCACCGAGGACGGCGACGCGCTGAGTGCGCTCAAAAGGGGTGGAAGACATGATCTCCATTCTTCCGCAATCCTGGCCCCGGAGCCTGCACCTTCCTAGAGTGGATCCCATGTCTGACACACACAGCAACCCCCTCGACGACCCGAATGCGAACCCGTTCGAGATCGCAGCCGACGCAGCCGCCGACATCGCGCGCCTGACCGGAGTCGAGAAGCACGACATCGCCCTCACCCTCGGCAGCGGCTGGGGCAAGGCCGCCGACATCATCGGCGAGACCACCGCGACCATCCCCGCCACCGAGGTCACCGGCTTCTCGAAGCCCGCTCTCGAGGGCCACGTCGGGACTCTCCGCAGCATCCGCACCCCTGACGGCAAGAACGTGCTCGTCATCGGCGCCCGCACCCACTACTACGAGAACCACGGCGTGCGCCGTGTCGTGCACTCGGTGCGCACCGCCGCAGCGACGGGGGCCGAGGTCATGGTCCTCACCAACGGCGCCGGAGGCGTCCGCGAGACCTGGACGCCCGGACAGCCGGTGCTCATCAGCGACCACATCAACCTCACGGCCGACTCCCCGCTCGAGGGCGCGACCTTCATCGACCTCACCGATCTCTACGCGAAGCGCCTGCGTGACATCGCTCGCAGCGTCGACCCCACGCTCGACGAAGGCGTCTACACGCAGTTCCGCGGACCCCACTACGAGACGCCTGCCGAGGTGCAGATGGCGAAGCACATCGGCGGCGACATCGTCGGCATGTCGACGGCACTCGAGGCGATCGCCGCTCGCGAGGCCGGCATGGAGATCCTCGGCTTCTCGCTCATCACGAACCTCGCCGCCGGCATCCAGAAGACGCCCCTCAGCCACGCCGAGGTCATCGAGGCCGGTCGCGAGGCGGAGCCTGTGATCTCCGCCCTGCTGGCCCGAGTGGTCGAGGCGCTGTGAGCGACGAGCGCCTCGCGCAGGCGCGAGCCTGGATGAGGCAGGACCCCGATCACGAGACCCGCGACGAGCTCGCGGCGGTCATCACCCGCGCGGCCGACGGCGATGAGGCAGCCGCTGCCGACCTCGACGATCGCTTCGGCACCCGGCTCGCGTTCGGCACCGCGGGTCTCCGCGGAGCACTCGGCGCGGGAAGCAACCGCATGAACCGGGTGCTCGTGGCCCAGGCCGCTGCCGGGTTCGCGGCGTACCTGCGCGAGCGGGCACAGGGCGACGTCCCGACGGTGGTCATCGGGTATGA
>NZ_JAGGPD010000290.1 GCF_018613995.1 Microbacterium sp. ISL-103
CGGGCGGCGGCTGTCCCTGTTCGATGATGACCTCGCCTGCCGTCCGCACGAAGTACTCGCGCAGGGACTCCGAGCTGTAGACGATCTCCATGCCCCGGCCTCCCAGCACGAAGCTCGGTCGCACGAGCACGGGGTAGCCGATCTCCTCGGCGATGACCACTGCGCCGTCCGCGTTCACGGCGGTGCCGTGACGGGGAGCGATGAGTCCGGCCGAGTCGAGGAGCTGCGAGAAGAGCTCGCGCTCCTCGGCGATGTCGATCGCCTCGGGGCTCGTGCCGAGCACCTTGTAGCCGGCGGCTTCGATGCCCTTGGCGAGACCGAGAGGGGTCTGGCCGCCGAGCTGGCAGACGACACCGAGGATGGTGCCGCTCGCCGCCTCGGCGTCGAGCACCTCGAGCACGTCCTCCAGGGTCAGCGGCTCGAAGTAGAGGCGATCCGAGGTGTCGTAGTCCGTCGACACCGTCTCGGGGTTGCAGTTGACCATCACGGTCTCGTAGCCCGCGTCCGACAACGCGAACGAGGCGTGCACGCACGAGTAGTCGAACTCGACGCCCTGCCCGATGCGGTTCGGGCCCGATCCGATGATCACGACCTTCGTGCGGTCCGACGGCGCGACCTCGGTCTCGAAGTCGTAGCTCGAGTAGTGGTACGGCGTGAGCGCGGGGAACTCCCCCGCGCACGTGTCGACCGTCTTGTACACGGGGCGGATGCCGAAGCCGTGGCGCACTCCGCGGATCTCGGCCTCGTCATCGCCGCGCAGCTGGGCGATCTGGGCGTCCGAGAAGCCGTGCTCCTTGGCGTAGCGCAGGGTCGCGGCGTCGAGTTCGGCAGCGGTGCGGACGATCTCGCCGACCTCGTTGATCAGCACGATCTGGTCGATGAACCACGGGTCGATCGCCGTGGCGTCGAACGCCTGCTCGACCGTCGCGCCCTTGCGCAGCGCCTGCTGCAGGGTGACGATCCGGCCGTCCGTCGGGATCTTCGAGATCTCGAGCAGCTCCTCGGCGGAGCGGCCCTCCTCGCCCCAGTGGAAGCTGGAGCCCCGCTTCTCGAGCGAACGCAGCGCCTTCTGCAGCGCGGTCGCGTAGTTGCGGCCGATCGCCATCGCCTCGCCCACCGACTTCATGGTCGTCGTCAGCGTGGCGTCGGCGGCGGGGAACTTCTCGAAGGCGAAGCGGGGCACCTTGACCACGACGTAGTCGAGCGTGGGCTCGAAGCTCGCCGGGGTCACCCCCGTGATGTCGTTGGGGATCTCGTCGAGGCGGTAGCCGAGCGCGAGCTTGGCCGCGAGCTTGGCGATCGGGAAGCCGGTGGCCTTCGAAGCCAGGGCACTCGAGCGCGAGACACGCGGGTTCATCTCGATCACGATGATCCGGCCGTTGCTCGGGTCGACCGCGAACTGGATGTTGCAGCCGCCGGTGTCGACGCCGACCGCGCGGATGATGTCGATGCCGATGTCGCGGAGCTTCTGGTACTCGCGGTCGGTGAGGGTGAGCGCCGGGGCCACGGTGATCGAGTCGCCCGTGTGCACTCCGACCGGGTCGACGTTCTCGATCGAGCAGACGACGACCGTGTTGTCGGCCGTGTCGCGCATGAGCTCGAGCTCGTATTCCTTCCAGCCGAGGATGGACTCCTCGAGGAGCACCTCGGTGGTGGGCGAGTCGCGCAGGCCCGCACCGCCGATGCGGCGAAGGTCCGTCTCGTCGTACGCGAAACCGGAACCGAGCCCGCCCATGGTGAACGAGGGCCGAACGACCAGCGGGTAGCCCAGTTCGGCTGCGCCCTCGAGCAGGTCGTCCATGGTGTGGGCGATGATGCTGCGCGCCACGTCCGCCCCGGCGTCGAGCACCAGCTGCTTGAAGATCTGGCGGTCCTCGCCCTTGTTGATGGCCTAGAAGCTCGCGCCGATCAGCTCGACGTCGTACTTCTCGAGGATGCCGTGGTTGTGCAGCTCGATCGCGGCGTTCAGCGCGGTCTGACCGCCCAGCGTCGGCAGGATGGCGTCGGGACGCTCCTTCGCGATGATCGTCTCGATGACCTGCCAGGTGATCGGCTCGATGTAGGTCGCGTCGGCGAAGTCGGGGTCGGTCATGATCGTCGCCGGGTTGGAGTTGACCAGGATGACCCGGACGCCTTCTTCGCGGAGGACCCGGCACGCCTGGGTGCCGGAGTAGTCGAACTCACAGGCCTGACCGATGACGATCGGGCCGGAGCCGATGACGAGAACGGAGTTGATGTCGTCGCGCTTGGGCATTACTTGGCGTCCTTCTGGGTGGCGATGACCATGTCACGGAAGCGGTCGAAGAGATAGTTGGCGTCGTGCGGGCCGGCCGCAGCCTCCGGGTGGTACTGCACCGAGAACGCGGGGATGTCGAGAGCGCGCAGGCCTTCGACCACGTTGTCGTTCAGTCCGATGTGGCTGACCTCGACCTTGCCGTAGCCGTGAGGGCTGTCGAACGAGCCCTCCAGCGGCGCGTCCACGGCGAAGCCGTGGTTGTGCGCGGTGATCTCGACCCGTCCGGTCGACTTGTCGAGCACCGGCTGGTTGATGCCGCGATGGCCGAACGGCAGCTTGTAGGTGCCGAGGCCCAGCGCACGGCCGAGCAGCTGGTTTCCGAAGCAGATGCCGAAGAACGGGAGGCCGTCGTCGAGCACCGAGCGCAGCAGCGCGACGTGGTCGCCCGAGGCCGCAGGGTCGCCGGGACCGTTCGAGTAGAAGACGGCCACGGGGTCGATCGCGCGGATGTCGTCGATGCCGACATCCTGCGGGAGCACGTGCACCTCGAAGCCACGGGCGGCGAGGTTGTCGATCGTCGCCTGCTTGACACCGAGGTCGAGGACGGCGAGGTTGCCGACCTTCTCACCCACGGCGTCCGTCACCGTCGCGGTCTCGACCGAGACCTGCGCCGAGAGGTTCTGACCGGCCATCTGCGGGGCCTCACGCACCAGGCGCAGCTGCTCGTCGGCCTCGAGCGTCGCGGCATCTCCCGAGAAGACGCCGCCGCGCATCGAACCGGCCGAGCGGATGTGGCGTGTGATCGAGCGGGTGTCGATGCCGCTGATGCCGACGATGCCGTCCTGCACGAGGATCTCGTCGAGCGAGGCGTTCGCACGCCAGTTCGACACCACGCGAGAGGGGTCGCGGACGATGTATCCGGCGACCCAGATGCGACGGGACTCGGTGTCTTCGTCGTTCATGCCGGTGTTGCCGATGTGAGGCGCCGTCTGCAGGACGATCTGTCCGGCGTAGGACGGGTCGGTGAGTGTCTCCTGGTAGCCGGACATGCCGGTCGCGAAGACGACCTCGCCGATCGTGGTTCCCAGCGCGCCGTAGGCGCGGCCGACGTGACGGGTGCCGTCTTCGAGGACGAGGACTGCGGGTTCGGGGAGGGCTGTCATGACGTTGCTCCTGTGTCGGGGGCGGCGCTGTCGTTGCTGGTGCCGGAGGCGGGGACGAGTCGCTGCAGTTCTGAGATGAAGGTCTGGGGGTCGCCGTCGGTGAGGCGCAGGTAGGAGTCGACGATCGTGTCGTCGTCGATGTTCCAGGCGACGCGCACGAGCCCGCCGGGCTCGACGACGCGGTCGATCGTCACGGTCGCACGGTCGACGCTCGCGAGCCGGGCCGAC
>NZ_JAGGPD010000291.1 GCF_018613995.1 Microbacterium sp. ISL-103
ACGACACCCGCACGTCGCTCTGGCATCACTGTTCGCATCGTCTGATCGTAGCGAGTGCCAGTCCCTCGATCGACGCAAGCTCGGCCTGTAGACCTAGATGAACGCGCGCATCCATGCCCGTCACCCTGACTCGACCGTTCGCTCGTGAGCCTCGACCAGACGCCGGCCGTACCACCAGAGCAATATGTATCCGAGCGTCTGCGACACGCTGATAGCCCAGGTAGCTTCGACGAGCGAGAATCCGTAGATCCCGACGGCCGCCCACGCGAGCAGGAGCAGGACAACCCTGATGGCGTCGATCAGCGCCGTGGCTCGTGACTGGTAGATCGTGTACACCTGGCTGAGCGGAGAACCGATGAGCGCGGCGGCCGCAGCCAGTGCCATGGCCTGAGCGATCGGCACGGTGCGCGACCATCCGTCGCCGAGAACGAATGGGAGCAGCGGCGCCAGCGCGATGATGGCAATGCCCACGACCACAGCCGTCATCCCGAGCCGGATGGTCGTCTGCCGGTAGATCCGCCGAGCGCCTGAACGCCGCTCTCGCAGCAGCTCGGCAAGTTCGGCGCCAACCACCTGCGCGACCGACGCGCCGAGCAGGGTGGCGGGGACGGTGATGAGTCGCTGCGCCATGCCGAACTCGCCCGCCGCGATCTCTCCAAAGCCCGCGGCGATGAGAAGCAACGGGAGGTTCGTTCCGATCGAATTGATCAACGCGGCGCCGGCCAAAGCGGTGGGAAGTCGGATGTACTCCCGAATGGTCTCCCGATACGAACCGGAAGCCGGTCTACTCAGGAGCGGGCGGCTGACGCGCAGCAACGGCACGAATCCGAGGAGACGTCCCGCGAGGAACCCCGCGGTGAGACCGATCTGAGTCACTCCCAGCAACCCGAGGCCCAGCTGGGACCCTGCCGTTCCTGCAGATTGGAACACTGCACGGCTGGCGACCACTCCGTAGACACGTCTTCGCAGCGCGGCCTGCGTGAGCACCGTGAAGACAGAGGTGGCGAAGACCAATGCTCCACCCCACAGCGGAGCGTACGGGACGAGGGACCAGCTCCTCCCCATCGGAGTGGAAGAGATCAGCCAGATGACCAGCCCGGCCATCACCGACGAGGCGAGAGAACTGCCCAGCGCAAGCCGAACGAGGCGTCGCGCCTGGTCTTCCTCCTTGGGAAGCATCACGCCGACGTCGAACTTGAGCGCCGCGACAGGACCCAGGACCGAAGTCGCCGCGACCAGGGCACTGAAGGCACCGAAGGCGGCAGGTCCGTAGATCCGCGCCAGAAAAGGAGTGGCGAGGATGAGGATGAGCTGCCCGAAGGCGGCGCCGCTCACCAGGGCGACAAGTCCCCGCCCCACTCGGCCTCGCATGACTCTCCTTCGGTTCGCGCCGCCGGATGCGGTATCTGCGCCTCGGCTAGCATATGAGGCGCTCGCAACTCGAACCGTCACGATGACTCATCGTCACGCCAATAAAGGACTCGTCACTCATCGACATCGAACCGTCCGCAGCTCTGGGACTCAATCTGCACGTGTATCCCTCGACACTCGTCGGTGCGAGTCGAGTAATGAAGCTTGCACGCAGCATCCAGAACGGCATCGGGTTCTCCGCGACGCACGCCGTAGGGATCCAGACGGGCGACCTTCCCCGATCCGAAGAGGTGGCAAAGGACACGCGGATCGAGCGCGTCCTGGGCAGTGGCATCACCGGCAATATCGGTCGTGTCTTGAAGGTGCTCCTCTGGCAACCCCGCGTGTATCGCGCCTACCGCGCCCGGAGCGTCTCAGTCGTCGCAGCTCACAATGTCTGGGTGCTCCCCTTGTGTTACCGGATTGCACGGCGCACGGGAGCGGCCTTCGTGTACAACCCGCACGAGCTCGAGACTGAGACCGTCGCGATGTCAGGAATCAAGCAGCGACTGGCCCGTCTCATCGAGCGACGGCACATTCACAAGGTCGATCTGTGCTGTACCGTCAACGAATCCATCTCTGATTGGTACGCCGAGCGTTATGGGATTGCAAGACCGACCGCTGTCACAAACGTGCCCGTCGACGCACCCCGGTCTCGCGCACATCTGAGGCAGGAGCTCGGCGTCACGGATGAGGAGATGCTTTTCGCTCACACCGGCCATCTGACTGACGGACGGAGCATCCCGCTCATCTTGGACGCTTTCGCCCAGCTGCCGACCCGTCACGTGGTATTCATCGGCGACGGCCCCCTGGGCGACGAGGTTCGACAGGCGGCGGAGCGTT
Organism: Microbacterium sp. ISL-103; assembly: GCF_018613995.1. GTDB lineage: Bacteria > Actinomycetota > Actinomycetes > Actinomycetales > Microbacteriaceae > Microbacterium. The sequence continues at coordinate 2,254 of NZ_JAGGPD010000291.1, forward strand.
TCCCCAATATTCATTGGCGAGAGCCTGTCGACCCTGATTCGGTCGTGAGCTTCGTCCGAGAAGCCGACGCTGCGCTCTGCCTCATCGAAGGATCACATCTCTCGCTCCAACTCTCCACACCGAACAAGCTTTTCGAGTCGCTGGCCTCGGCGACGCCTGTGGTGGCGTCTGATCTCGTCGAGATCAGACGTGTGCTCGGGGAGGCTGGGCGGCGCTGGATCGTCGAGGACCCGCACACTCTTCGAGCCTTCATCGATTCGATCACCAGGGATGATGTCAAGGAGTTTGCGACCTCGTGGGCGGGCATCGGTACGTGGGATGCACAGGTCGCCCCTTTGGTTGAGGGCTACCGACGACTCGTCAGCAGCCGCTCGGAGCAGCCTCGCTCCCGCTGACCAGATAGCCGACGCTAAGCTGGAGCCAACTTTTCTCGGCACGCGGATCCGGATCAATCCACCTGCGCAGACCTGCCTTGAGATTCGACTACACGGTAAGCAACTGCGGGGGATTTTCGACGTGTGCGGTATTTTCGGGGCGGTCGTGCCCGCTGGATTGGATGATAGGTCTGCGAAGACCCTGATCTCGCACGCGCAGCAGCGCGGTCGAGACTCGAGCGGTTTGATCGCGCTGCAAAGCCGTCGCTACGTGGTCGCACGTGGGGACGAACCGATCGGCAAGCTTCTCCGACGTCATCCGATCGCTTCGGCGCCGGCGTTCTTCGGACACAGCAGGCTGATCACGAACGGCACCGAAGACAACCAACCGGTCGCCCGCGACGAACTGCTCGTTCTTCACAACGGAATCATCGTCAATCACGACGAGCTCTGGGAAGAGTCGGACGCGACCCGTGAACTCGAGATCGACACGGAGATCATCCCCGCGCTGATCCACGAGGAGATCGACGCCGGCGCTACCCTGCAGGACGCGGCAGCTAGCGTGCTGCGGCGCGCGCGCGGCATCGTCGCATGCGCAGTGCTCGCGCCTGCCTCCGGCAAGCTGGTGCTTTTCTCGAACAATGGCAGCCTCTATACCGGGGAGAAGAACGGCGGAGTGGTGTTCTCTTCGGAGGAGTATCCGCTCGAGGCGATCGGCTGCTCGAACATCGCCCAGGTTCGCGATCCGATCGTCATCGACGTTCCCGTCGACGACCAGCCGATCAATGTTCAGGACTATCGCAGTCGGACAGTCGACCTGGTGCCCTCGCTCGGCCTTACCCACCACGAAGAAAGCCTGCTCGAGTAAGAGCAGCCCGAACTTATCCGCTGTACTCGGTGCATCCTGCCGTCGACGATGCCTTTCATCGCCTTCGACGATGCAGGCGTGTGCAACTACTGCCACTCGTACCGGACACGGAACCACCCGCGACCCCGCGAAGAGCTGCTCGAACTCATCGAGCCGTATCGCCGTGCGCGCGGAAGCGAAGTGATCGTGCCCTTCTCGGGAGGGCGAGACAGCTGCTTCGCCTTGCATCTCGTCGTGAAGGAACTCGGACTCCGCCCGATCACCTACACCTACGACTGGGGGATGGTCACTGACCTCGGGCGGCGCAACATCAGTCGCATGTCATCGGAGCTCGGTGTGGAGAACATCATCGTCGCAGCCGACATCACGAAGAAGCGCGACAACATCCGACGCAATCTGCAGGCATGGTTGCGCTCGCCCAATCTCGGCATGCTCAGCGTTCTGACCGCCGGCGACAAGCACTTCTTCCGTCACATCGAGACGGTGAAGAAGCAGACGAACATCTCACTCAATCTGTGGGGAATCAATCCGCTCGAGGTCACACACTTCAAGTCCGGGTTCCTCGGTGTGCCACCGGACTTCGCCGAGCAGCGGGTCTACAGCCACGGCGCGCTGAAGCAGCTCCGCTATCAGTCGCTTCGATTCCGGGCGATGTTGAAGAGCCCGGGTTACTTCAACAGGTCGATCGGCGACACTCTTGCCGGAGAGTACTATCGCAGCTTCCACAAGAAGTCGGACTACTTCCACGTCTTCGACTACTGGAGGTGGGACGAGGATGAGATCGACTCGACTCTCCTCAATGACTACGAGTGGGAGAAGGCGACTGATACTCCGACAACGTGGCGAATCGGCGATGGAACGGCGGCTTTCTACAACTACGCGAACTATACGATCGCGGGATTCACCGAGCACGATACTTTCCGGAGCAATCAGATTCGCGAGGGCGAGCTCACTCGCGAGCAGGCGCTCGCGCTCGTAGCCGAGGAAAATCGACCCCGCTATCCGAACATGCGGTGGTACCTGGATACGCTCGGAATGGACTTCAAATCTGTCGTGCAGACGGTGAACTCGACGGAGCGCCTCTATGAGCGCTGATCAGGGTCGCCGCCTCTCGGTCTGGTACATCTCGAAGTACCTCGCCCCTCCAGGGGAGTCGACTGTCGGCAACCGCGGCTACCACATCATGAGGGAGCTCGCGGCGCGAGGCAATGATGTCTCCATCATCACCTCCACCTCGAACCACCTCGCAGTCACCCCCGATCCCTCGACTCCGCATC
>NZ_JAGGPD010000292.1 GCF_018613995.1 Microbacterium sp. ISL-103
CGGGCAAGTCGACGCTGCTGAACCTCGTGCTCGGATTCGTCCGGCCGACGAGCGGTCGGATCCTGCTCGACGGGGCCGACATGCAGAACCTCGACCTGCGCACGGTGCGGCGATCCATCTCGGTGGTGCCGCAGGAGTCGGTGCTGTTCGAGGGGTCGGTCTTCGACAACATCGCCTACGGCATGCCCGATGTCACCCCCGAACGCGTCGAGCAGGCGCTGCGAGACGCCAACGCGTGGGAGTTCGTGAGCGAGCAGCCGCACGGGTGGGACACGGTCGTCGGCGAGCGCGGAGCGCGTCTCTCGGGAGGGCAGCGGCAGCGCCTGGCGATCGCCCGGGCGCTCGTGCGCGATCCGCGCATCCTGCTGCTCGATGAAGCCACCAGCGCGCTCGATCCTGAATCCGAGGGGCTGGTCAAGGAGGCTCTCGAGCGGCTCATGCACGGTCGCACCACGCTCGTGGTCGCGCACCGCCTCTCGACGATCCGCCAGGCCGATCGCATCGTCGTGCTCGAGCACGGACGCATCGTCGAGCAGGGGTCGCACGATGAGCTGCTCGCCGCCGACGGGCGATACGCTCGGCTGCACCTGGTGCAGAACGGCCTGAGATGACGGGCGATGCGAGATGACAGACACTCACCGTCCTGAGGAGGACCGATGACTTCCGACAAGATCCTTCGCGCTGCCCTGGTGGGCACCGGGTCCGTGGCGAACTCGCACGCTCGGGCGGTGGCGGCGTATCCGCGGGCCGAGCTCGTCGCCGTCGCCGACCTCAGCCGTGAGAAGGCCGAGGAGTTCGCCGGCAGGTACGGCATCGCCGCCGCCTACGGCGATCTCGACGAGATGCTCGCCGCCGAGCATCCCGACGTCGTGCTCATCTGCACCCCGCCGGCGCCGCACCGCGAGCAGTCGCTCGCCGCCTTCGCCGCCGGTGCCCACGTGGTGGTCGAGAAGCCGCCGGCCCCGTCGCTCGACGAGCTCGACGACATGCGGGCGGGGGCCACGGCTGCGGGCAGACAGCTCGCCGTCGTCTTCCAGCAGCGCACCGGCACCGCGGCGGCGCACGTGCGCGGGCTGCTGCAGAGCGGCGCGCTCGGACGCCCGCTGGTCGCCGTATGCCAGACGCTCTGGTTCCGTGACGCCGACTACTTCGCCGTGCCGTGGCGGGGCAAGTGGGAGACCGAGGGCGGCGGCACGACGCTGGGCCACGGCATCCATCAGGTCGATCTGCTCGCGCACCTGCTGGGCGACTGGTCGACGGTGCAGGGGAGGCTCTGGCGACTCGACCGCGAGACCGAGACGGAAGACGTCTCGACCGCGACGATCGTGTTCGACCAGGGCGTGGTGGCCCAGCTCATCACGAGCGCGGTGTCGCCGCGTGAGGCGAGCTCGATCCGCATCGACACGCAGAAGGCCACGATCACCGTCGACCACGTCTATGGGCACGGGCACGAGAACTGGCGCATCACCCCCGCGCCCGGCTTCGAGGCGGAGGCCGAGGCCTGGGTGTTCCCCGAGGCCGAGGAGCGCAGCGACCACGCCCCGCTGCTGCGCGATGTCTTCGACGCTCTGCTCGACGACGCTCCGCTGCCGGCCACCGCGGATGCTCCCGCACGGTCGCTCGAGATCGTGGCCGCCATCTATGCCTCCGCGGCCGCAGACGGCGCCGTGATCACGCCTGAGGTGCTCGGCTCGCACCCGACGCATCGGGGTGGGTTCGCGAGCCCGGTCACCGACCTCCGCCGATGATCGAGCTCTACCGCGACCCGGTGTACGACGGGGCCACCGACCCGCGGGTGGTGATCGATGCCGCTGGGGTGTGGTGGATGTTCTACACGCAGCGCCGAGCGAGCCTCGCAGACTCCGGGCCCGGGGTGTCGTGGATCCACGGTACGAGAATCGGTGTCGCCACCTCGGACGACGGGATCGAGTGGCGGTACGACGGGACGCTCGAACCCGCGGCATCCGGTCTCGTGCTCGAGTCCGGCCCGCCGCCTGCCCGGGTGGACCGCACGCACTGGGCGCCCGAGGTCGTCTGGGACGGCGCGCGGTGGCGCATGTACCTGACCGAGATCGACGGCATCCCCGACCGCTGGCCGGGATTCGTGCGCGAGATCGTGGAGTACGTCTCGGATGATCTTCGTCGCTGGGAGCGACGCGGACCGCTCGCGTTGAGCAGCGATCGGGTCATCGACGCGGCGGTCGCGCGCACCCCCGACGGCCTCTGGCGCATCTGGTACAAGGACGAGGAGGCGGACTCGGTCACGATGGTCGCGTCGTCCGCCGACCTCGACGAGTGGCGCCTCGACGGCGTCGCGATCGGCGGTCGCCCCCATGAGGGGCCGACGGTGTTCGAGCTCGGCGGCTTCTGGTGGATGATCGTCGACGAGTGGCGGGGGATGGGCGTGTACCGCTCGGATGACGGTATCCGCTGGGCGCGTCAGGGCGGCGAGGATGCCGTCATCCTGACCGATGCTCCCGGGGGAGGGCACGGCAACCACGGCGCTCACGTGCACGACGGCGACGAGCTGTGGTTCTACTTCTTCGGCACCCCGGTGGCGGCACCGGTGCACGGCGCGACGGGTGAGCAGAGGCGAGCGGCGGTATATCGGTTGGGTCTCGAGGTCGATGCCGGGAACCTGGTCGTGAAAGACTGAAAGATCCCGCGGTAATCGATGTAATCCCCTCCGCGAATTGCCGGTTGCGAAACGTTTCAATCTGGATTAGCGTGCAGGTAAGCGTTTTCCCCGCACTACGGAGATCGCACCCGCACCACATGGACACAGGCGTTCCGCGGCCCTGCCGAACGAGGACGTTCACCAAAGAGGACAACGATGTTCAGCAAGAAGCGTCTGGCGGCCGCAGCGGCCGTCGCCACCAGCGCAGCGCTGGTACTCGCCGGCTGCGCCGGCGGCGGCAGCCCCGAGGGCGAGCCCACCTACGACCCCGACGAGAAGGTCACGCTCGACCTCGCGTTCTGGGGCAATGACGTCCGCGCCGATCTCTACAACAAGGCGATCGACGCGTTCAACGAGGAGTACCCGAACATCACGGTGAACGCGACCTTCCTCGGGTTCCCGGAGTTCTGGGAGAAGCGTCAGACCGAGGCCGCCGGCGGAGGGCTCCCCGACGTGATGCAGTTCGACTACTCCTACCTGCGTCAGTACTCCGAGAACGGACTGCTGCTCGACCTCGAGCCCTACCTCGGCTCGGTCATCGACACCGAGCCGCTCTCCGAGAACATCCTCGGCATCGGCGTCGTCGACGACACGACCTACGGCATCACCACCTCGACCAACGCGTGGGCGGTCTTCACGAACCCCGTGCTGCTCGAGACCGCGGGCGTCGAGGAGTTCGCCGGCGGGGACTGGGAAGACTACGACGACTGGATCGGCGAGATCACCGACGCCGGCGGCGGCGAGTTCTGGGGAGGGTCGGACTGGACCGGCCGCATCCAGAACTTCGAGCTGCAGCTGCGCAGCGAAGGCAAGAACCTGTTCGACGAAGACGGCACCCCCGGCTTCGACGAGGACCGTCTGAAGGAGTTCTGGGAGTCCGGAGACGACATCCGCGACGGCGTTGTCGTGCCGCAGCAGGTCGTCGAGGAGCTCAACCCGCTGAGCGCCTTCGACGCGGCTCAGAACGCCAGCGAGCTCACCTGGGACAACTTCGGTGCCGGCTACCTCGCCAACCTCGGCGAGAGCTACACCGAGCTCGGCATCGTGGCCCCGCCCGTCACCGAGGAGGGCGCCAAGGACCTCTACCTGAAGCCCTCGATGCTGCACACGATCTCGGCCAAGACCGAGCACCCCGAGGCTGCGGCCACGCTGGTGAACTTCCTCGTGAACTCGCCCGAGTCCGGTGAGATCTTCGGCACCAACCGCGGTCTTCCCGCATCCGAGACCGCTCTCGAGGCGGCCGACCTCGACCCGATGAGCCAGCTCGTCAAGGACTACGAGGAATCCATCGCCGACCGCCTGGGCGATGCACCCCCCGTGCCGATCGTCGGCTACGGCACCCTCGAGGAGAAGTTCCGCGTGCTGGGCACCGAGCTGAACTTCGGAACCACGACGGTCGACGAGGCCGTGTCGCAGTTCTTCGCCGAGATGGACGTCGTCCTCAACCAGTGATTCCGTCGGTGGGCCGGGCGTCAGCGCCCGGCCCACCGCATCCCATCCACTTCGGAAGGAGCTGTCATGAGCACGACGGCGACCAGGACGATCGTCACGGGCAAGAAGCCCGGGCG